>NZ_POHV01000039.1:0-64330 GCF_002884345.1 Pseudomonas sp. GW456-12-10-14-LB2 | reverse complement strand
CGCCCCCCCTGTAGAGAATTCCCCATGTTCGATCCAGCCGACGAGCCGTTGTTTCGTCTCGATGTAGCGGGCCTGTCCGACTCGCTTGAAGTCCTGGCATTCACGGGTTGCGAAGCCATCAGCGAGCCTTTTGCGTTTGAGATCGACTTGCTGGTCGATGATCCGCATCTGGACCTTGCCGGGCTGATGTATCGTTCGGCGCGCCTGTGTTTCGGGCCTTGCGGCAATGGTGTTCACGGGCAGTTGCACAGTCTTGTCCAGCATGAACAGGGGCGCGACGCCCGGTTGTGCCGGGCGCGGCTGGGGCCTCGGTTGAGTTGTCTGGGCCTGCGCTACAGCCAGCGCATTTTCAGCGACCGCTCCGTGCCGCAGATTCTGGATCAGGTGCTCAGGGAGCACGGTATCAGTGGCACCCGGCGCCGATTTGACCTGCAAGGCGCGTATCCGCCCCGGACGTTCTGCACCCAGTACGGCGAGTCGGATCTGCAACTGGTACAGCGGTTGTGCGGGCAGGCACGCATTCACTATCACTTCGAACATGGGAACCGTGGACATTGCCTGGTGTTCGGGGACGATCCCGCCAGGCTGCCACACGCCGCGAACCTGCGATTCGATTGCGGGGATGGGGAACCGTCGCCAACAGTGCGCCGCTGGCAACTGGGCGAGCATGCCGGCCTGTACGCAGAAGGCTCGCGGCGGACACGTACGGCGCGGGGGCATTCCGATTCGCCAACCCTGCGCAGTGGTCACTGGTTGACGATTACCGGCCAGCCCCTTGCAGAAGCCAATGGGCACTGGCTGGTGAGCCGAATCGAGCATCGAGCCGATCAGTTGCTCGAACCGCCTTACAGCAACCGGATTTTTGCCGCTGACCGGTTGCCGGTGTTCCGATCACCCATTGAACACCTGGGGGCGCGCATGCGCAGCCCGCAACGTGCCTGGGTGGTATCGGTCGAGGAGGCGCAACCGGATGCGGTGCGCCCGGTGGCCGTTCAGTTCGACTGGCTCTATCAGGGGGAAGGGGCCCGCCCCAGCCACTGCTGGCTGCCGCTGGCTCCGGCGTTGGCCGATACGCCGATGACATCATTGCAGGACGGAGCAGAGGTGGTGGTGAGCTTTCTGGAAGGCAACCCTGAACAGCCGGTGATCAGCGGTGTCTTGCAGATCCCGGCACTCACCAAAGCCATCGAGGATGACGCATCGCCGCCACTGCCCGAGCGTCTGGCGAGCGCGGGCCTGCCTCAATGGCTGAAAGCGGCCGAGCCGTTATTGTTGTTGTGCCTGATACCGGGTGGCGGCAGTTATCGCCATTGCGCGGCGTCATTGTGCAGCTGTCGATTGGTCGGCGGGCTCAAGACGAGCGACGCAAGATGAGTGTTTCGACCCCCGGACAGCGTGCGCAGTGGTTGTTGCTGGACATCGCACAGGCGCCGCAGGCAGTGCAGACGCTGCGCCAAGGTTTCGCCGGTGTGCACAGCCTGAAGCTGTTCGACGGGACGGAGTTTCAACCGGTCAGTGACCAGGGCCCGTGGTTGATCGACCTGCGTGACAGCCCGGCGCTGTCGGCGCTCTGCCACGCCGATCCGCTGACCTGGCAAGGGCTGCTGCTTGGCAGCGAGGCCTCGGCGTCGTTGTTGCGCGAACACTTGCAGCGGATGCTGACCGTGTCCGTCGGTCTGAATCACCGGGCACTGCTCAATTTCTACAATCGCCAGACCGCCAGCTACTTTTTCGATGCCTGCAATGCCCGGCAATTGAGCTGCTGGCTTGGGCCGATCGCATGGCTGCGCTGGTTCGGCGGGACCTGGGCCGATCTGGCCGGCGGCAGTCAGGGCTGGCAGCAACTGCGCAATCCGGGGCTGGCCGTGGAGCCGCTGCGTATCGAGCAAAGCCTGACCCGCCAGCAGCGTGAACGCCTGCACCGTTGCCTGCTGGATCAGCATGTCTGGCGCTGGAGTCAGGCGACAGGGAACGACTATCGGCTGATGTCTTCCTTTCAGGAGCAAGGCCTGGAACTGGGGTTCAGCGAGCAGGCGTTGCTGGACGACTGGTTGTGGCTGCGTTTGCAGCATCCACGTGCCGAACTGACGCCGCTGCCGCAAGGATTGCCCCCACGGGAACGGCTCGAACTGTTGCGTCGGCGTTGGCTCAACGACCCGTCGTGAAGCGCCGCTTCAGTGAGCGGCCCCGTTGAACCAGCCATCGGTGCGCCGCAGCCACCACGCCAGCCCTCCGAGCGTCAGGCTGCGCAGCACCATGAACAACAGGAATGAAATCCACAGGCCGTGATTGCCCAGACCTTGCAGTGCCCAGGCGACCGGCAGCAGCAGGATCACGGTCGCCAGCATGCCGTTGCGCATTTCCCGGGCGCGGGTGGCACCGATGAACAGGCCGTCGAGCAAATAGCTCCAGACCGCGATCAACGGCAGGACGGCCAGGTAGGGCAGGTAAATGAACGCGGTCTCGCGCACGCTCTGGATGTCGGTCTGCATTTCGATGAATAAGTGGCCGGCCAACAGAAACAGTGCTGCAAAGCCCAGGCTGGCCAGCAACGACCAGCCACCGGCAACCACCAGCGACCGGCGCAGGGCCAGACGATCACGGGCGCCGATGGCGTGGCCGCACAGGGCTTCGACGGCGTGGGCCAGACCGTCCAGCGCGTGGGCGGTCAGCAGCAGGCCGTTGAGCAGCAGCGCGTTGGCCGCGACCGTGGCATCGCCGAGTCGCGCGCCCTGCACGGTGATCAGGAAAAACACCGATTGCAGGGCCAGGCTGCGGATGAAAATGTCGCGGTTGACGGCCAGCAGCGGGCGCCAGCTCTGCCAGACTTTCAGTGCGGCCCAGGCGATGTGCCCGGGATAGGCGCGCAGTGCCTTGCGGGTCATCCACAGGCCGAGCAGGGCGCCGCTCCATTCGGCGATCACCGAGGCCCGGGCCGAACCGACCACGCCCCAGTCCAGGCCGATCACGAACCACAGGTTGAGCACGATGTTGATCAGGTTGGTGCTCAGCAGAATCGCCAGCGGTGCCCGGGCGTTCTGGGTGCCGAGGAACCAGCCGACCAGCGCATAACTGGCCAGCGCCGCCGGCAGCCCGAACAGCCGGGTGTGGAAGAAGTCGCGGGTCAGTTGATCCAGTTCCGCCGACGGTTGCATGAAGTGCAGCGCAACCCCGCTCAGCGGTACGCCCAGGGTTCCGAGCAGCAGCGCCAGCCCCATCGCCAGCAACAGGCCCTGAAGCAGAATCTGCCGCAAGGCCGCACCGTCGCTGCGCCCGGCGGCCTGGGCGGCGAAGCCGGTGGTGCCCATGCGCAGAAAACCCATGGCCCAGGCCAGAAAGGTGTACAGGCTGGCACCTACCGCCACCGCGCCCAGTTGATGGGCGTGGGGCAGATGCCCGATGACGGTGCTGTCGACCAACGCCACCAGCGGCACGGAAATGTTGGAGAGGATCATGGGGGCGGCGAGGGCCCAGACCCGGCGATGGGTCGGGCGGTCGCGCCAGTCGGCGATCAGGTTGGACATGCGGGCTCCTTGGGGAGCGGCATTGTAGCGGGAGGTGTCAGTGAATGATCCAGCTCAGCAGCCACAATCCCAGCAGCAACCAGATAATCCCGGCAATGATTGAGGCATTCATGAACGCGCGGATCGCCGACCACAGCAGCATCAGGCCGACGATCAGCGCGATGATGCTGATGATCGACGTGTCCATGCCCAGCGCCTTCGACAGCCCGTCGACAAAGTTGCCGCCGGCGTTGCCCAGCAGATTGAACAGGCCGCTGAGGCCATCGACGATGAAGCGGATGATCGAGCCGAGCGCCTGGCCCAGCCATTCGAAAAAGCTTTCTACCTGCATGTCTGTTTCCTGATGAAAGAGCTGAGCCTTGGGCCGCAGCGGGTGCGGTCGAGTTCCCTGCAAGCATAGAGGGTTTTAACGGGCGACTGGCGCTTGCCTTCGCGCAGCTTCCCCCCGAAGCTATACGCCTTCAGGAGAGCCCGATGAACCTTGTTGAACTGACCGAACGCCTGCACGCCATTCGCGACCGCAATGACTGGCGGCAATTTCACAGCCCGAAAAACCTGGCCATGGCCGCCAGCGTGGAAATGTCCGAACTGGTGGAAATCTTCCAGTGGCTGACCGAAGACCAGTCCCGCGAACTGCCGGCGGACAAACTCGCCCACGCCGGGCAGGAAGTCGGCGACATCGTTCTCTATCTGTTGCTGCTGTGCAGCGAACTGGGGCTGGACATGAATGAAGTGGTGCGCAGCAAACTCGCCGACAGCGAACGGCGGTTCAGCTGATGAGCGACCGTCATTTCGATCAGTTGGCGACCCGTTTCGCCGAAAAAATCTACGGCGGTGCCAAAGGCGCGATCCGCCTGGCGGTGCTGCAAGCCGACCTCGCCGAAACCCTGCCGGATCGTCCGTTGCGGGTGCTGGACATCGGTGGCGGCCTGGGCCACATGTCGCTGTGGCTGGCCGAGCGCGGGCACGAGGTGACCTTCACCGAGCCGGCCGAGCCGATGCTTGAAGGCGCACGCCAGCGCTTTGCCGACGCCGGGCAAACCGCGACGTTCATTCAGGCGCCCTGGCAGGAACTGCTCGGCCAGCTCACCGAGCCCTACGATCTGGTGCTGTGCCATGCGGTGCTGGAATGGCTGGCCGAACCGCACGCGATCCTGCCGGTGCTGCATCAGTTGACCAAGCCCGGCGGCTGGTTGTCGCTGGCGTTCTACAACCGCGATGCGCTGATTTACCGGAACCTGCTCAAAGGCCATTTCAAGAAAATGCGCAAGAACGACCTGGCCGGCGAAAAGCAGAGCCTGACCCCGCAGCAGCCACTCGATCCACGGGAACTGGCGACGCAACTCGCCGGGTTGTGGCAGGTCGAAACCCAGAGCGGGGTGCGGGTTTTCCACGATTACATGCCGGTGGAATTCCAGGCCCGCGCTGAATTGGTTGATTTGCTCGAGATGGAGCTCGCCCACCGTCGTCACCCAAGCTTCGCCGGGCTTGGGCGCTACTTGCACTGGATCTGCCGGCCGATCTGATCGGAGCGAGAAATGAAAGGTCATTCAGGGTTACTGCTGATCTGTCTGGGGTTGGCCGCCTGCCAGGGCAGCAACCCTTACGTGGCGCAGTCGCGGCCGTTGCCGCCGGCGCCACCGCAAGCGGCAACCACCTTCGACCGCAGCGCTTATCCCGCGCCCCCTCGTGATTACGGGCGCTATCGCAGCTGGGCGTGGCTCAACGGTCAGCTGCCGCCGGGCACGGCCTGGGCGGATTCAGCGCAAGTGGCCGAAGCCGTCAGTAGTGCGCTGGACCAGCGCGGTTTGCGCCCGTTGCATGACAATCGCCCGGCCGACCTGCTGGTCAGTGCCAACCTGAGCCTGGAAACCCGCCTGCGTCAGGTGCAGGACGATTACGGTTACTACGGCGGCGGATACGGTGGTTATGACCGTTACGGCCGCGGTTACGGGATGTACAACACGGTGCCGATCGTTCGTACCTATCAGGAACAGGTCGTGGTGGTGCGGGTCGATCTGTTCGACGCCGGCAGTGGTCAGCCGGTCTGGAGCGCCAGCGCCGAAACCGGCACTCAAGGCAAGCAAAGTGATCGCACCGACGCGATTCGCGAGGCTGTCGAAAAGGCCATGTCGGCGTATCCTCCCAGTTAGCTTCCTGCAATTGAGAAGCTCCCTCAGGTTCATGTCTTCCACCGGAGAAAAACCATGTTCCGCCGTCTCGCTTTACTGGCCGTGGCCGCACTGCTCAGTGCCTGCGCCGCCAACCAGGTCAATCATGACTTCGACGCCAGCCGCGACTTTGCCGCGTACCGCAGCTGGAGCTGGAAAGACCCCGCCCTGCAATACCGCCCAGACGATCCACGGATCAAGAGCGACCTGACCGAACAACGCATTCGGCAAGCCGTCGCCGATCAACTGGATCAGCGTGGTCTGCGCCCGGCCGCCGCGGGCGCCCGAGGCGATCTGTTTGTGCAGACTTACCTGATCGTCGAGGACCGGCAGCAACAGGTGACCACCAACTACGGCGGCGGTTGGGGTGGCCCGTGGAACGGTTATTGGGGCGCACCGATGTACAACGAAACCCGCAACATCACCTACAAGGTGGCGACCATCCAGGTCGATCTGCTCGACGGCAAGGACGGCAAACTGGTGTGGCGCGGCAGCGACGAGCAAATGCTCAGCCGCACGCCGAACCCGGCGGATCGCAGCAATGCCATCCGCGAGACGGTGGCGCGGATCCTGTCGAATTACCCTCCGCGCTGAGCCTGCGCAAACAAAACGGGAGTCCATGGCTCCCGTTTTTTATGGGCGGGTGAAACTGGCGCGTTGCCAGCAGTGTCGGTGCAGCGCGTCTACACTCAAATCCACCAATGGAGGTTGCGCCCGGCAGTGCGCCGGCAAAGGAGTGCGCCATGTCGCGTCATCCGCAATGCGGCGGGCCAGCCCGGCAGCGGGGGGCGATCGGCCTGATGGCGGCCGCCACCCTCAGCCTGGCGCTGGTGTTGATGCTGCTGGTGGTGGATACCGGCCGTCTGTATATGGAACAACGCAAACTGCAGCGCCTGGTGGACACCGCCGCCCTGGAAGCCGTCAGCCGTGGCGGCAATTGCCTGCCAGGCCTCACCGCTGCCAGTTACGCGGGGCAAAGCGCGACGCGCAACGGGTTTGTCGCCGATGCCACCAACGTCCTTGTGATCGATTGCGGAAAGTTGGCGACAGCCGCTACCGGCCTGCGCACATTTACGGTGGACGCGACACAATCGGAGGCGGTCAAGGTTGCGGCCAACCGTACCGTCACCACCAGTTTTGCCGGCGGCGTGCAGGCGTTGTTCAGTGGCACACCGGTCAGTCTCAACACCGTGCTTTATGCTTCGGCGGTGGCGGCAAAACCCAAGCCGACCGTCGCTCAGTTGAACATCCGCAGTAACCTGGCCAGCATCAACACCGCGCAATCGAACATCCTCAACCCGCTGTTTTCCGGGCTGCTTGGCGGTAACGTCAACCTGACGGCCGTGGGGTGGAATGGCTTGCTCAACACCGATATCAACCTGCTCAGTTATCTGAACCAACTGGCGATCAACCTCAACGTCGCCGCCGGCAATTACACCCAGTTGCTTAATACCCAGGCCACAGTGACCCAACTGATCCAGGCCGCGATTACGGCTGTGCAGCTCAATGGCGCCACCGCTGAAGTGATTACTGCGCTGGGCCAACTGCAAGTGGCGGCGATCAATGCCGCGCCGGTAAAACTCGGTGACATCCTGCAATTGCAGACCGGCACCACGGCCGCCGGGCTGGATGCCAATCTGCAGTTGCTGCAACTGGTTCAGGGTGTGATTCAACTGGCCAACAGCAAAAGTGCGGTGGCCGCGACCCTGCCGATCAACGTGCTGGGGCTGGCGAATGTCACAGTGCGGGTCAAGGTCATCGAGCCGCCACAGTTTTCCGCCATCGGAGATCCGGCGCTGGCCAAGGCCAACCCCACCGGGCCGAACCGGATTTATGTGCGCACCGCGCAGATTCGCACGCTGCTTTCGGTAAATCTGCCGGTACTGTCCGGGGTAACCGGGTTGGCCAATGCGGTACTCGGACTGGTTGGCACGCTGACACCGACGCTCAATGCGCTGTTGAGCCTCAATCTGGTCGCTACACTGAATTCGGTCGGCTGCCTGCTCGGCGCCGGTTGTGAACAACTGGACCCGAAGCTGCTGCCCTCGCCGCAGATCGACATCAGCCTGGATGCCGGCGGCGCCATCAGTTATGTCACCGATTACAGTTGCCCGACTGACAACACCGGCACCAAAAGCCTGACGGCCCGCACCATCACCTCGGTTGCCGATCTCAAGCTGGGCAAGATCGATCCGACCAACGCCTTTTCATCTGCCGCCCAACCCACCGTCACACCGTTGCCGCTGGTGGATCTGGGCACGGTGACCTGCCACAAGATTCTGGGGATCGGCAGCTGTGACCCGAGCACTCACGTGCCATACGGCGCCGGCGGCATCGCGATCATGGTCAACACCAGCGTGGCGCAGAACACCCAGAACCTGGTGTTTTCCAGCACCACACCATTCGCCACACCGCCCAACCTGAAACTGCCGCCGAGCGTGATTGCCGCCGCGCCCTCAAGCAACATCGTCAACAGCCTGGCAAGCACCCTCGCCGGGATCAATCTGATCGTCTACAAACCCCTGGGCAGCAACCCGCTGGGGGCGATTGTCACAGGCGTCGCCAGCCTGATCAGCGATGTTACGACGATCCTGCAACCGGTGATCACCGACCTGGTGAGTCCGTTGCTGGATCCGTTGCTGAACAATTTGCTCAAGGGGCTGGGGATCAATCTGATGGATGTCGACGTCGGCGCCAACATGACCTGCGGCCAGACCGGCAAGGCGTATCTGGTGATCTAGTCGTCGGGGGCGATCGGCAGTTCGATGCAGAACCGTGCACCGTCCGCCGAGTTGTGCACGCTCAAGTGGCCGCCCATGTTCTCGATGATCCCGTAACTCACCGACAACCCCAGGCCGGTACCGACGCCTATCGGTTTGGTGGTGAAGAACGGTTCGAAAATCCGCTCCAGCAGACGCGGGTCGATACCGCCGCCGTTGTCCTCGACCCAGAGTCGCACCTTCTGCTCGTCGCGCTCGGCGTAGATCGCAATCCACGGCTTGAACGTTGAGTCGCACTCGCGTTTGCCCAGCAGCGCATCCCGGGCATTGACCATCAGGTTGATCAGCACCTGTTCAAGCTGATCGACGTACCCGCGTACCTGAACCTCGAACGCGGTCTCGCTGATGCGCAAATCCACGCCTTTGCCGCGCATGCCCTCGGCCAGTAGCGACAGCGTGCCTTCGATGGCGCTGGCCGGGTTGAACAGCTGCTGCTCGATCTCTGAGCGGCGACCGAACACCCGCATGTGATCCACCACTTTGGCGGCGCGCTGCACCTGGGCGTCGATGCGATTGAGTTTGTCGGTCAGGTAATCGATCTGCACATCGCCGTTGCTCAGGCGCTTCTGCACGTTGACGATGGCCATGCGCATGACGTTCAGCGGCTGATTGATTTCGTGGGCCAGACCGGTGGCCATTTCGCCAAGGGTGGCCATTTTTGCGCTTTGCGTGAGTTGCTGCTGGGAGCGGCGCACTTCGGTGTTGTCGCGACCAACGGCTTGGACTTCGATCAGTTTGCCGTGCTCATCGAACACGCCGCGATCCGACCACACCCACCACGCATGTTCGCGCCCCGGCAATTGCAGATTGATTTCGGCGGTGCTGACGGGAGATTGCGGGGTCAACTGCGCCAGGCGTTCAACGAAGGCCGCGCGCTGAACGTCGGACATCCAGCTGCCCAGATCGACCCCGGCCAAGTCTTCGGGGGCGCATTCCAGATAGGTTGCCAGCGGCCGGTTGCCGAACGTCAGGATCAGGTCCGGACGATAGCGGCAGATCATCGCCGGCGAGTCCTCGACCAGAATCCGGTAGCGTTCCTCACTCTGTCTGACTTGCTCGGCAGCCAGCGTCGCTTCGGTAACGTCCAGCCACAGACCGACGGCCTCCACCGGCAGACCGAGGTCGTTGCGCAACAGCCGGGCCTCGTCGAGCAGCCAGTGATAATCGCCGCGACTGTCGCGCATCCGATAGCGGGCGCGCACCGAACCTTCGCGCAGCAGTTGCCGGGTGCGTTCGAAATACAGGGTTCGATCATCCGGGTGAATCCGCTCTGCCAGCGCACTGGCGTCGCAGTCTTCCAGGCTCCAGCCCAGCAGCGGTTGCAGGCTGGCGCTGAAAAACGCCGGCAGCAAGGCGCCTTCGACGTAGTGCTGGACGTAAATCACCGCTGGTGAACTGGCGATCAGGTTGTCCAGCCGCGCATGGGCGGCGGCGGCCAGTTGCTGCTGGTTCTTGATGTCGCTGATGTCGAGCATGAAACCCACCAGACGCCGATGCTCGCCGGTGCCGGTGACTTGCCCCTGAAGGCGATACCACGCCGGCGTCTGGCTCGTGTCGCGAGCATGCAGGCGCACGCACAGGTCGAGGATTTCCCCGTGCATTTGCAATGCTTGCAGGCGGCTGCGGACCTCTTCGCGATCGGCGGGATGGATCAGTGTCAGCCAGGTGTCGAGCGTCAGCGTCGAGCTGTCCTGTTGCAGAGTGGCGGCCAGCGTCGGGGCCAGTTGAATCTGCTCGCTCGTGCTGATTTCCCACCATCCGGTGCCGAGCAGCGACTGCAATGACTCCAGCCGTTCCAGCTGCAGTTGATGCTGTTGTTCGCGCAAGCGACCGAGCAGGGGGCCGGCCAGTGCGCCCGCCAGCATCAGCCAGTCGCGGTCGGTCAGGTACGGCGCGGTCTTGTCCACCGCGTAAAAACCGCAGAGCAGCCACGCCATCACGCCACGATCATCGCTATAGGGAATGGCGAAACCTTCTGCATTGCCGAACAGGCCCTGGACCCGCGAGTGTTCGTACTGGCCGTAATGTTCACCCAGGCGTTGCGGGCCGGTGCCATTGAGGCTGTCGAGCGGCGTGCCCAGACGCTGGCCGTCATGCCACAGCGCCGGGGCGTCATGGGCGTGGAATTGCTGATGGATCTGCCAGCCCTGTTCCTGTTCATCGAGCAGGGCAAGTGCCAGGCACGGGATCTGCCAGCGCTGGGCGATCACTTGCAATTGTTCGCTGACGAGCATCGGCAATCGTCCCAGGCTGCAGCTTCGCAACTGCTTGCTGATCTGCTCGGCGATCATGTGGCACGCCTCGCGCTGATGCGCTTGCTGGCGTTCGGACAACAGGTCGGCGATGTCGATCAGTTGCAGCAGCCAGCCATTGCCCAGCGGCTGAACCCAGCCGCGCAGTTGCAAGGTCTGCTCGCCGAGGCCGGGGAAGTCCAGATCCAGCAGGTGGCCTTGCCAGTCCTGCGGCCGACCCTCGATGGCCAGCGTGCTGTGCGCCAGCAGGTAGTCGCGCAACGGCAACGGTTTGTCACGGGGCGTCTGTTGCGTCAGCAGCAGGCGTAACGGGCCAGCCATTTGCAATACGCCGCCTTCGCTGTCGAGGTGGATGTGCAGGCCCGTCAGCGGGGTGCCGAGTGCGTCTGGCAAATCGCTGGCGACCATGCCCCGCTTGAGCAGGCGGCCGAGCAGGTTGTCACCCGGGGTCAAAATTTCAGGCTCGAAATGGCGGTCAGGTTGGTGGGCAGGCTGGGGACCGCGCCGATGCCCGGCAACACCAGAAACGGAATGACCTGATTGAGTTTGCTCACCGGGTAATTGACGCTGACGGTGAGCGTGCCCGCCGTCGGGTCATAGACCGTTGACGTATCAGTGCCGACCACCACATTCAGAGAAGGCAGCGTTGACGACAATTGTTGGCTCAGCGCGGCATTGGCGGTGCTGACCACCACGGTTGAATAGTTGGGAATTGTCGGGTCAACCGCCACGGCGCGGCGTATGGCTTCGGCTGTGGCCTGGTTGAACGTCTGCATCAGCACGAACGGCAGGGCATAGCTGACCAGACCGTAAAACACCGCGAAAAAGATCACGAACACCAGGGCGAACTCGATCGCCACCGCACCTTTTTGCGCCTTCCGAGAGCCGGTTTTCATCCGTGCGTCTACCCTGACAGTCACTGCGTAGTATCAGCATAGAATCATTCAGCAAAAACGGACGGTTTTTACCGCATGCAGAGCCTTGTCCTTCTGATCTGGTTGACGGCTTGCGCGGCCCAGGACGCCCGGCAACGAAGGATTGCCAACGTCCTGACGCTGGGTGTCGGGACCCTTGCGCTGGTCTATCTGCTGTCTTTCGGTACCACCTGGATGGGCGCCGAAGCCGGGCAGGGAGGCTGGGCTTGTGTCGTGGCCCTGGCATTCACGTTGCCCGGGTATTTTCTGGGCCGAATGGGCGCCGGTGATGTGAAACTAATGACAGCTCTTGGTCTTGCGACGGACGGCGTCTCGCTGCTCGGGATTTTTATCGGTGCGGGTGCGGCGAGCCTGATCTGGATTCTGCTTGCGCCAAGAGTCTGGCTGCATATGAGTCAAGGGCTTAGGCATCAACTTCGATGTATGGCGCCATCCATGTCAAAAAAGCTGCCATTTGCGCCGTTCGTGCTGATCGGATTTGTGCTTGCACTACCTTGGATCCATTAGTCGCCAAGCGCCACTAGTCTTATGTACATAGTCGGAAAGTGGGTCTACCTTCAAAGTAACGAGTTATACAGCCAGTGGCTGACAGTACAGGAATGGTCAGCTTTGGCCCGGGCATGGAGCAGCACGTGAACAAGCTTACATCTGCGGTAAAAGTCATCGTTGTCGATGATCAGCCTCTGATCGTCGAAGAACTCTGTGAATTTCTCGAGAGCAGCGGCTACCGTTGTGTTCCGTGCGAGTCCAGCAAGGAGGCGATCGAGCGTTTTACGGCTGACACCGCGATCGGACTGGTGCTGTGCGATCTGCACATGCCGGACATGGATGGCATTCAACTGGTGCAGGAACTGCAACGGCTGGTCGGCAAACACCGGGCGTTCGAAGCCATCATGCTCACCGGTCGGGCGGACAAGCAGGACGTGATCAAGGCCCTGCGCGCCGGGATTGCCGACTATTACCAGAAACCGGTCAATCTGGATGAACTGCTCGAAGGCCTGCAACGCCAGGAAGCGGTGTTGCAGGAACGGCAGAAAACCCTGCAACTTGGCCATCTGAATCAAAAGCTTCAGGACCTGTCGTCGTCCATCGATGATCTCTATCAGGATCTGGACAAAGTGCGTCGCGGCCCGGCTCCCGTCAGTGACGAAGCCACCCGTGGGGCCGGTGAACTGGAGATTCCCGAGATCTTCAATCAGCTGTCGCCACGGCAACTGGACGTGGCGCGCCTGGTGGGCAAGGGTCAAACCAATTATCAGATTGCCTGTGAGCTGGGCATTACCGAAAACACTGTGAAGCTCTACGTTTCGCAAGTGTTGCGTCTGACTCACATGCACAACCGCACGCAACTGGCGTTGGCCTTGTCGCCGAGTGCGGCGGCTCTGCGGCAGCGAGTTACGGCGCACTGATTGATGTCCCCGGCGGCCCTTGGGTCGACCGGGACAGTCGCCAAGGCGTCTTCCTCAAATCAGTTTTTTGTCTCGATTTTGCCCCCGGCATCCGGGTCATAGAAGTCGGGGATTTCGTACTGGTACTTCTTCAGCCAGCGCTGCATCGCCAGCTCACGCTCGGTGGCCGTGGCCGCCTGCGGATCGGGGGACGCGGCCTTGTTGCGGCTTTGCAGCAGCAGCCAGCCTTCGGTTTCCTGCTGCTGGGCCGAGGCCGGGCCGGCGTCGATGGCCAGCGCGCCGAGCGGCAGACCCAGCAGGCTCAGGCAGCACAGCGTTTTTAACGTGTTCATGGCACCTCCTTGAGGCTCACTTGATCGTCGCCGGTTGCGCGTCAGCCGCCACCGCGACCTGATTGCCGGCGACGGGTCTGGCCTTGACCGGCGACTTGAGTTTCTCCGCGCGTTCCTGGGCATCGGTGAACTGCTCCGGGGTCAGGTGCGCGCGGCTGACCACTTCCGCGGCCTGCTGCCAGTTGTTCTGATAGAGCAACAGGGTGACCAGATTCAGCGTCGCCAATTGATTGTTCTGCTTCAACTCGATGGCCGTCAGAAACTCGAAACGAGCGTCTTCGAGCCGCAGCTGATTGAGGTACACCACGCCCAGATCGTTGCGGATGTTTTCATTGGTCGGCGCCAGCCGCGCCGCCCGTTGCAGGTGGGCCTGTGCCTGTCCGTTGTCGCCACGGGCGGCATACAGCTGGCCCAGGCCATGTTCGGCGTCGGCGTTCAGGCACGTGCCGAGCAGGCTGCGATACAGCGGCTCGGCTTCGCTGCGCCCCAGCAGGCGATAGACCTTGGCCTTGCGCAGTCGCACTTCGACGAGGTTGTCGGGCAGGCCCTGCAGGTTGGCCAGGCTGGCGTGCAGCTTGCCGTCGTTGACCAGGTCATCGGCCAGGTTCAGCGACAGCTCCTGTTCGGAACTCAACTTGCTGCAACTGGCTGGCGCCAGCATCGTCGTCCACGGCGCCTGACCGTCCGTTGCGCAGCCGCCGAGCAGCAACAGACTTGCCACGACCATCAGTGCTTTCATCCATCGCTCTCCATCGCCATTGTCATTCTCAGGACGCAAACGCCCGGGTGATTGCGGTAAAACCGGGGCCCGCCAAAACGATCAGCAAGGCCGGAAACAGCAGCAGCATCATGACCACCGACATCTTCGCCGACATCTTCGAGATGTATTCCTGCAAGCGTGTCAGGCGTCGGTCATCCAGGAGTTGCTTGAGCGCCAGCAGCGATTTCATCGCACCGCCGCCCTGTTGAATCAGTTGTTGCAGGATCACGCAGGTGTCGGTGAACTCATCCACCGCCAGCATCACGGCTGCTTTGTTCAGCTCTTGCCCGAGTTCCAGGCCCGAGTCGACACGGGCCAGAATCAGGCGTAGTTCGCTGGTCAGCTCCGGCAGTAGTTTTTGCCCTTCGGTGCTGAGCACGCGCAGGGCCTGCTCGACGGCCATGCCGGACTCGAACAGGATCCGCAGCAGCGGAATGAACGTCGAGACTTCCACCGAAATGATTTTCTGCCGACGGGCAGCGGCATACGCCAACAGACGTTTGGGCAGCAGATAGCCGACGCCGGTGGCGATCATCGGCACCAGCCAGCCGTTGGGTGCGAGGGGGAAAAATACTTCCTTCAGAAACAGCCCCAGCCCCAGTGTCAGCAGCGGCGTGCCGATCTGGCAGGCGGCAAACAACGAGCGCTCACTGGCGCGGCGCCAGCCGAGACGGCTGAGCAGGGTCTGGGTTTCGCTGTCGATGCTCACCGAGCGCTGGCCGAACCGGCTGCTGCCGAGCGCCCGTAACCAGTTGCCGAAACGGTTCTCGCGCACCAGGTGCCCCTGCAGACGCTGGTTGACCTGGCGCACCCGACGCCGCTCGGTCAGCAGGTGATTGCCGACCAGCAACAGTGCCCCGAGCAACAACATGAGACTGGCCAGCATCAGCATGTCAGACACTCCTCAACATGCGCCACAGCGCCAGGCAACCGGAGACCTGCAACACCACCGCAACGATCAACATGGTCCGACCGCCCGAGTCGTTCCACATGCCGAGCATGTAGCCGGGATTGGTCAGCATGAAGTAGCTGACCAGAATCACCGGCAGCGATCCGAGTACCCACGCGGTCATCCGGGTTTCGCCGGTCAGGGCGCGCAGTTGGCGGGCACCTTGGTCGCGCTCGCGAATCAGTTTGATCAGGTTCTCCAGCAACTCGCTGGCGTTGCCGCCGTAGCGATGGTTGACCTTCAGGCCCAGGGCGAACATGCGCAGTTCGTCCTGCTCGTAGAGCTCGGCAAAATCACTGACCGCATCCGGCAGGTTCACCCCCAACTGCACGTTGCGCTGCACCCGGCCCATTGCGGTTTTCAACGGATCCTCACTGGTTTCGATGCCGCCCATCACTGCATCGGTCAGGGTCCGGCCGGACTTGAGGCTGCGCACGGTGTGGTCGAGCAACTGCGGCAACTGTTCGATCATCCGATTGAGCCGGCGACGATATCGCCACGCGATGTACAACCGCAAAATCAGCGGCGGCGCCAGTATCAGCACCAGCAGACCGATCCAGTCGGCCAGCAGGTAACCCAGCATCATGGCCACGACCCACAACGACAGCCAAAGCCCAAAGTGCTC
The DNA here is from genome assembly GCF_002884345.1 of Pseudomonas sp. GW456-12-10-14-LB2. Classification (NCBI taxonomy): domain Bacteria; kingdom Pseudomonadati; phylum Pseudomonadota; class Gammaproteobacteria; order Pseudomonadales; family Pseudomonadaceae; genus Pseudomonas; species Pseudomonas sp. GW456-12-10-14-LB2. Next base: position 48,593 of record NZ_POHV01000039.1, on the reverse strand, counting down.
GTTCGGCCGGCCGAGGCCGGCGCGCAGGAACATCCGCTCCAGCCCGGTCCACGAGGATTTTTCGGCGGCTGCTTGCGGCTGCCCGGCGGCGAGGCGAGATAGCACCCGCTCGTTGGCAGTCTTGCGCACGCCCTGCAGGAACAGGCGAATCGACAGCCCCAGCAACAGCAGGCAGAGGACGATCAGGATCACCGGTCCGATCATGACGAAGGCTCCATGCGCTCAGCCCAGACTCGACTCGTGCCGCAACTTGTCGCCGGCCGGGTTGACCGCTTCGCGCAGGAAGCCGAAACCGGTGCGTCGATCCAGACGGAACAAGGTATTGGTGACGTAGACGTCTTCACGCACGCCGACCACTTCCACCACTTCACTGACACAGCGCCTGCCATCGGGCATGCGGGTCAACTGAATGATTACGTCGAGTGCCGCGCAGATCATCTGCCGCAGGGTGCGTTCGGCCACGGAGCGCCCGGTCAGGCCGACCAGGGTTTCCAGGCGCAGCAACGCATCCTGGGCGTTGTTGGCGTGGACCGTGCTCATCGAGCCGTCGTGACCGGTGTTCATCGCCGTGAGCACATCGAGCACTTCGACGCCACGGATCTCGCCGAGAATGATCCGGTCCGGACGCATCCGCAGGGCGTTGCGGATCAGGTCGCTGGCCTTGACCTCGCCATGGCCCTCGGCATTGGGCGGGCGGGTTTCCAGACGCACCACGTGGGGATGGCCGAGTTGCAGCTCGGCGACGTCTTCGATGGTCACCAATCGTTCGTGGGGGTTGATCAATTGGCTGAGGATATTCAGCAGCGTGGTCTTGCCGGTGCCCGTGCCGCCGCTGATAAGGATGTTGCAGCGCTTGCCCACGGCCTCCTGGAAGCACTCGAAAATCGGCAGGTCGATGGTCTGCATCGCGATCAGGTCGCTGCTCTTGAGCATGTCCTTGCGGAATTTCCGAATCGACAGGCACGGGCCGTCGAGGGCGATCGGGGGGATGATCGCGTTGACCCGGCTGCCGTCCGGCAGACGTGCATCGACCATCGGCGAAGACTCGTCCAGCCGCCGACCGAGTGGCGCGAGAATGCGCTGCATGACCCGTTCGACGTGGTGCGCATCGATGAAGCGCAGGTCACTCTGATGCAGTACACCGTCGCGCTCGACGAACACCCGGTGCGGGCCATTGACCAGAATTTCGGTTACGGCGGTGTCGCGCAGCAGCACCTCCAGCGGGCCGAATCCGGTCAGTTCATCGACGATTTCTTCCGCCAGCCGCTCCATCTCGTAGCGCGAAATCGCCAGATGCAGACGGGCGATGTATTCGGCGACCTTGTCGGTGACGAATTGCGCCAGCAACTGCCGCGAACCTTCCAGCAGGTTTTTTCCGGACTCCTCGATGGCATCGATGATGTAGCGATGCAGGACCAGTTTCAGGCCTTCGTGATCGGTGTTGCCCGACTGGCCCCGCGCCGGTGCACCGAAGAGTTTTTCCGGGCTCATGAGGTGCCTCGCAACCGGTCGAACCAGGTGACCTTGGGTTTGGCCAGGCCTTCGGAGCGTTTGGCCAGCCGTTCGCCGAGCACCCGCAGGCTCTGGGTGAGTTTCTCCCGGGGCGCCAGTTCAAACAGGCTGACGCCCTGGTTCTTGGCATTCATGCGCAGCTCCGGACTCAAGGCCAGCACCGCGATCACTTCCAGGTTGAAGGTCTTGCCGAGGGTGTCCGCATCCGGCGCGACGTTGCTCAGATAGCGATCGACCAGCAGCCGCCCGTGGTCGAGCTTCATGCCTTTTTCCCGCCACAGATTGAACACCGCCAGGTTGCGCCGGCAATCGAGAACATTCTGGTCGGTGTACCAGATCAGCTTGTCGCAATGGCTGACAAAGGTGCGCAGGGCTTCGCTGTCGGGCTGGCCGGTGAGGTTCACGACAATGTGCTGGAAGTGCTGGCGCAACGCGCTGAGCAACATGAACAGCTCGGCGGCACTGGTGCTCTCCAGCGGTTCGTCATTGTCGGCGTACGCCAGAATCCGCAGCCCCGCTTCGGTGCTGGTGAATGCACTGTCGATCAGTGTGGCGTCGAGCCTGCGCAGGTGGCGCAAGGCATCGCCGAAGTGGAACGAACTCTCCAGCCCCAGCAACGCCAGGCTGTCGCCACGGGGAAGACCGAGATCCAGCAGCAGCGTCTGCTGCCCGCTCTTTTGCACCACCAGCGCCATATGGTTAGCCAGTAACGCGCCGTCGGAACTGCTCTGCACCCCGTACAGAACCGTCAGGCCACCCAGTTGCGTGTTGTGGGGCGCTGGCGGCAGACGCTTGCTCAAGCGGCGCACCAGCCCGGCCACTTCGCTGGAGCGCGAACCATAGGCGACGAAATCCCTTGCCCCGGCGCGCATCGCGTTGAGTACCAACTGGTTGTCCATGCCGTCGCCGAGGGCAACGATCGCCAGCATCGGCTTGGCCTCCAGCGCGCCCTCGATCAGCGCGCTCTGGGCCACCACGTGTTCGCGGTCGAGGCCGACGAACACCAGACTGGCGAAGGTGACGTCCACCAGAGCGAGCAATTCGTCGAGACTGCCGCCACCGGCACTGACCACCTGGCCCAGCGGTGCAAGCGCGCTTTGCAGCCATTCCAGATCGGTGCTGTTGCGGGTGATGGCGAGGAAGGTCTGACTCAGGCTCTGGCTCATTGGGACAACCCGCTGCGCTTGTCGAAGTTACCGTTTTCCAGGAAGAACATGCGGTAGAAATTCGGGTCGTAGTTGCGCAGTTTTTCACCCGGCAACGACGGCAGTTGCGCCTCCGCCGAGAGCGGGCGCACCAGATGCGGGGTGACGATCATCAGCAGCTCGCGCTCTTCGCGCTTGATCTGCGAGCTTTTGAAAAAGGCCCCGAGCACCGGGATATCGCCCAGCCCCGGAAACTTGTCGACCTGGGAACTGTTACTGGTACTGATCAAACCGCTGATGACAAAACTCTCACCATCGGCGAGGGAAATGCTGGTGTCGGTGCGGCGAATGGTCAGGGCGGGCACCGTGGTGCCGGCGATGTTCACCGCGTTGCTGAAATCCAGTTCGCTGACTTCCGGCGCCACCTTCAGGGCGATGCGATCGTGGCTGATGATGGTGGGAGTCAGGGTCAGGCGGATGCCGAATTCCTTGTATTCGATCGATACGTTGTCACTGCCGGAACTGGGCACCGGTATCGGAATCTGCCCGCCTGCGAGGAAGCTTGCGCTTTGCCCATTGAGAGCCACCAGGCTTGGCCGCGCCAGGGTGTAGGCGAAGCCACTGCCTTCCAGGGCATTGATGATCGCCATGGTCTTGCCGCCGATCCACGAGAAGTTGAACAGCGAGTTGTCCACCGGCAATCGCGGTTGCGGAACGCCGTCGATGGGCGGCAGGGTGCCGGGGGAACCGAACAGGAAATTACCGCGGGTGCCGATCAGCGAAGCCGAGGCCTGCTTGAGCTTGGTGCGGCTGACTTCGACGAAACGAATGTCGGTCTGCACCTGCGAGGGCAACAGCGCATCATCCGACGGCAGCGCACTGGTGTTGGTGAGGGCCGAGGTGGCGGCGCCCTTGACGAACACCATGCTCTGGCGCGGCTCGCTGGAGCAGCCGGTCCAGACCATGAGACTGGTCGCGCCCGGCGCCACGGCGGTCAGAAGGAACGAGGAATTGCCATTGGCATGCACGTCGGCGATTTTCGGATCGCCGATGGCCAGGCGTGTGATCGCCACCGGTGACTGCATGTCCTGTTGCCAGCCTTCGTTGATTTCGATCACCGGCGGCAAGCGTCCGAGGGCCGCGCAGTTGCCGGTGGCCGCGTGCGCAGCATTGATTGAAAGTCCCATCAGCAGCAAGGCCCGGAGCACGGGATTGAAGGTCGGCCAGGAACGACTCTGCATGCACTTGGATCCTTGCTCAGTCATGGGTTTTGTTGGTTGGTCTGATTGCCGCGAATCACTTCCACTGCGGGTCGTGCCGCCACAGCTTGGTCGCCGCTCGACGACGCTTTCGGCGTTGTCCCCAGCGCCAGCTGCGTGAACTGGAAGAGTTGGCTGTTGGCGGCGACCAGTTTGTCCGGTGCCTGACTTTCGCCGGCCCAGTACTTGGCCAGGCGCTGTTCTTCACTGCTGCGCACAGCCAGGCGCAACGTCCCGACCTGGGTGGCGAGCATCATTCGACTCAACAATTGTTCAGGCACCGCCAGCACCACGGTGCGCGCGGTAAGCCGGCGCTGGTCCTGTTTGATCTTGTCGTCGGCACTCAACGCAGGGGCGGACGGTTGGCCGTCATTGGTCAGGCCGTATTGCTCGCCGACACCGAGCACGCGCATGGCTGGCACAACGATCTGCGCCGACTGCTGCGGATTGGCGGCGTCCTGGCGCAGGAACAACAACACGTCGACGTAATCCCCGGGGATCAACTGCCCGGCTGCGCCGATCACTTCATCGACCGACACGGCCAGCGCGCGCTCGTCTTTATGGATCATGCGCGCCAGTGTGCCGCCGGCCTCGAAGCTTTCTTCGTTGAGCCAGGTGCCGGCGCTCAGGTGGCGCCACGGAGTGCGGCCCACGGCCTGTTCGATTGTGCCGAGGCTGCCGGCAGGGGCGCTGAGCAGTTTTTCAACGGCCAGGTCGGCGGCAGCAAGAGGGGTGAATGGCGGGACGTCACGCACCAGCACCACGACAGGTTGACGGGTCTGGTCTTCGGCGGCAGCGACGGTTGTTTCGACGGTGACCACCGTCGGCGCGGGAGCCTCGGCCACCGGAGCGGGTTGGCGGCTGAGCACCAGGCCCCAATATCCGACAACGATGGCGCCCAGTAAAAGCAACGCTGCAAGGCCCATGGTCACACGACTGTTCATGACGGCTCTCCCTTTCCTGCTGCACTACCAGCCCGCACTTCCTACCAAGGGAACATCGCAATCAGGCAGCTATGAACATCCAACTATTTCGCTATTTCCACGCTAGCTGAAACAAGCCAAAACGCCATTTCTGACAGGCAAATAACCCACGAAAGTATGGGTGTTGGCCAATTAGCAGTCGAAAAGCAGGGGATGACGAAGCGATTAATCCTTTGTGATTAATCCGTTCTTACAGTTGTTGGGAGGGGGTTTGTTGACAATGCTCAAATGGCACGGTGGAACCTTGCCGCTGTAGCGTGACATCGGCGCCAAAGGCGCGAAGGAGTTGACGTATGTTTCGTATGAGTCTCGACTATCTGGCGGCCAAAGTGCGGCTGTTCCTCAACAGTGAAGAAGGTGCTTCGGCGATCGAGTACGCGATTGTGGTGGCGATGGTGGCGGTGGTGGTCGTAGTGTTCGTGACCCCGATCGGCGCCAAGGTTCTGAACATCTTCAACTCCGTTCTGGTTTCACTCGGTGGTACTGCGGTCACTCGCCCCGTACCTTGATCGCGTTCATCCCGTTGACCTTCGAATCCTGCCTGCAGGTTTTCCGTTCCGCGTCCCGGACCGGAGAATCGCAGGCGACTCTGGATGCGGCAGTCTGAGTGCCCCGGCACGAAGGAGAACCTCCATGCTATTTGAATACTTGCTGTTGCGCGCCCGCCGGTTTCTGCACAGCAGCGAAGGGGCGTCAGCCATCGAATATGCAATTGTGGTGGCGATGGTAGCAGTGGTGGTCGTGGTGTTCGTGACGCCGGTCGGCGCCAAGGTACTGGCCATCTTCAACAACATTCTAGTAGCGCTGGGCGGTACGGCCCAGACTGCACCGGTACAGACACCCTGACTCGATGGCTCGCCAATCTCGCACTACACTCGGTTCCATCATCAGTTTCTCAGGGATTGTCCAATGACTGCTTCTTCACAGCCCCGCCAACAGTTGCTTCTTGTTGACGACGAAGAGGACGCGTTGCTGGAGCTGGCGGAGTTGCTGGAGGGCGAGGACTTTATCTGTCACACCGCGACGTCGGTCAAACTCGCCCTGCATCACCTGACCCGCCATCCTGATATCGCCCTGGTGATCACCGATCTTCGCATGCCGGAGGAAAGCGGCATGTCGCTGATCAAGCGCCTGCGCGAACACACCTCGCGCCAGCATCTGCCGGTGATCGTAACGTCGGGGCATGCGGACATGGAGGATGTCAGCGACATGCTGCGGTTGCAGGTGCTGGACCTGTTCCGCAAGCCGATCTATCACGTGCGGCTGCTGGAGACCCTGGACAATCTGTTTCCCAAGCCAAAGATCAATATCTCCTGAGTGCTCACGCAGCTTCTACTTCGAATACGCCGATCTTGAAATTGACGCCATCCCTTTGACATTTTGATGGTGTCGAAATGATGGCTCGTGTACATTCCCCGCGCCCAAACCGGACGACCTGGTGGGTTCGGTAGGGATGCCTGAGTGAAATTGATACCCCCTGCTGAAACTGTTTTTCATGTTTTGGAAGGGAATCTCGATTGAACACTGATCGCTTGTGCCGCTCGTTACTGGCGCTGTCTGTTGCTGCAACTTCGCTGCACGCGGGCGTTGTTGCCGCTGCCGGCGCCAATTTGAGCTACGACCTGAGCGGCGGGCCATTGAACAGCAACCTGCAGAACTATGGTCTGATCGACCTGCGTGGCAACGGGACGATTGCTCCCGGCGCGCCTTCGACGCTGACCTATGGCGCTCAGTTTTTGGGGCTGACGGCAGACCAGTTGCGTAACAACGACAGTATCCGCATTGACGGGGCCAAGTTTGGCGTGGGCATTGCGCTGGGGGCTTCCGGTGTGACGCCCAGCAAAATAGCCGGGAACCTGATCAACAAGGGTTCGATCTCGGTCAATGGACTGGCTGGATCGGGCACCTCCACCGGGATTTCGGATATGGGCAGTGAGCTGAACGGCTCGCTCAGCAACGATGGGCTGATCGAGGCCAGCGGGGCGAGTTCCAGCGGTGTGATGCTGGTGCAAACCAAACTGAATGGCATCGGCAACAACGGCACGATCAGCGCCAGCGGGTCGGACGCGCTGGGGTTGTTTCTTGACGGTGCCACGCTCAAGGGGAGCGTCAATAACTTCGGGACTATTCGCGCCACCGGGGCGAACGCTGAGGCGGTGACGTTTGAAGGCGTGAACTTCAATACCTCTGCCAGTACAGCGATCTTGAACCTGTCCAACTACGGCACGATTTCCGGCGAGTCCATTGGCGTGCACGTCAGCGGTCAGGCAGTGGGTGCGAGTCCTTTCACCATTTATCAACTGTTCGGTTCGATCGAGGGTGGCACGGCGGCAATCCAGGTCGATGACGGCGAAAGCTATTTCGACTTTTTCGGCGGTACGGTCAAAGGGGATCTGATCGGTCTGTCCGGCGTGATCATCGACGGCGATGCGGTTTTCGACGGTTCGACCATCAAGTCCGGTTACGTGACTATCGAGGACGGCACGCTGACGCTGGTGAAGCCGCACACCACGATCATCGGTGACTTCGACATGGAAGAGTCCGACTCGGTGCTGGAAATGTACCTGGGCAATGACACCAATCCGGCGCTGCCGGTGTTGAAGGTCACGGGCACTACCGATATCGCGCCGGGTGCGACGTTGCGTCTGTTGGCGCGTTCCAGTGATTTCCGGGTGACGCCGGGTGGTACGAAGTACACCCTGATCAGCTCGGGCAGTCTTGTCGGCGGCAATAACCTCACCGTGACGTCTTCCTCTGCTTTGCTGGATGTGAAGAGTTTCGGGGTCGTGGGCAATGACATCACGTCGGTGGTGACCAACAAGTCCGAAGAGGTGCTGGCGCAAAACACCCTTGTGGCGGGTGGCAGTCGCAATGCGGCAACGGCAGTGGGCCGCGTGTCGAGTCTGTTGTCGCGGCTCGATGAGCAGGACCCGGTGTTCCAGGCGTTCGCCAACGCCAGCACCGATGCGCAACTGGCGCGGTTGTCCGAAACCCTCAGCCCGGATGTCAGCCGTGGGGTGCTTCACGCGGCTACCAACAGTCAGACGCTGGTGTCGGGTGTCATCAATGAGCGTTCCAGTCGCGCCCGTAACGCCGGCGTGCCGACAGACAAAGGTGTCTGGCTGCAAGCCTTGAGCAGTGATGCCAACCAGGATGAGCGTCGTGGTGTCAGTGGTTACGATGCCGACAGCCATGGCATCGCCGTGGGTGCCGATGGTCAGTTGAATGCCGATCTGGCGGTCGGTCTGGCGTACAGCTACCTCGACTCCGATGTGAAATCCGATCGCGGCAACAAGACCCAGGTCACCGGCCATGCGCTGACCCTGTACGGCAACTGGACCCACGACAACTGGTTCGTCGATTCGTCGCTGATGTACGGCTGGAACGACAACGAGTCGCGCCGTTACATCGCCGGCACCCGCGCCAAGGGTGATTACGAGAGCAATGTGTTCGGCGTGAGTGCGCTGGCCGGTTACAGCGTGCACCTGATGCCGGATGTGGTGCTTGAGCCGCAGGTCGGGGCGCGTTACGCCAACGTGGGCATGGACAGCTATCGCGAGAAGGGCAGTTCGGCCTCGCTGAATGTCGGCAGTCAGCGTTATGAAGTGGGCGAAATGGGTGTCGGTGCACGTCTGGCCGCTGCGTTCGATGTGGGCACCGGCAGCCTTGAGCCCGAAGCGAAGCTGATGGCCTGGCATGACGTCATTGGCGACAAGACCGGCACCACGTCGTCGTTCGTGCTGGGTGGTGATTCGTTCACCAGCCGTGGCACCACCCCGGTGCGTGACAGTTATGAACTGGGCTTGGGCGCCAACTACCGGATGGGCGCGTGGAGTCTCGGCGGGTCGTACAACTACGTGACCGCCAGCGGTTTTGACGCTGACGGTTTCACGGCAAAAGTACGCTACGCCTTCTGATTCAGCGGTCGATCGTGCTACAGCTGATAGCTGAAACTGATGCTGTAGCGCGGCCGGCGATTGAAGGTGTCCAGCGCTTCATCCGACATCGCCTTGGCCGCTTCCAGGGCGATGTTGTAGTACTTCGCATCGCCAAATCTCAGGCCGACTGCCGCCGATGACAGGTTGTTGGCCTGCACCGGCAACTCATTGAACCAGCTTCGCGAGCGGTCGAGCACGAAGTACGGTTGCAGGATGCGCACCCAGTTGCCGTCGCGGTTGAAGCTGTAATTGATCTCGTAAGCCACGCCCCAACCCTTGTCGCCGGACGCCTGATCGTCGGGATAACCGCGGCCGAAATTCTGCCCGCCGAACACAGCGCGCTCACTGTCCGGCAGGGTGTCACGGCTCCAGTACAACGCAGCCGACAGCACCCCTTGCCAGTTGTCGAGGAACTTGTCGCTCTGCACCCCGGAAAGTCGTACCCGAAAGAAGTCGAGGTCGATGGCGCTGTTGTTGGTATGCGCACCCAGGCTGTCGAACCCTTGATACACGCCGCCACTGAGGATGCGCAGTTGTCGGGCATCGACCTTGCGCCAGTCGCTTTCGAAGGCGAGGGCGCGGATGTCGGTGCGTTCTTCGACGCTCAGCGGGTAGCCGATCACGTTGTAGCGGGTCTTGTCGTTGACCGCGTACAGGCGCGATCCGGCGGTCAGCAGTTCATCCGAGGCGGCAATCAGCGGCAGAGTGAAACCGAGCGAATAACGGTCGTTTTCGCGGTGCGGCTTGAGTTCCAGTCCGTTGCTCAACTGCACGTTGGTGCCGGGATCGGCGCGGTAGCGTGAGGCCGACAGACTCAGCTGCGCACCTTCGTCGTTGATGAACTGGTTGTAGTCCAGCCGGTAGTAATGCTCGTGATCATCCCCCGGTGGAAAAAGGCCGCTGAGGCTCAACTGTTCGCCCATCGACGTTTGTGAATTGCTGCTGACGCCGAGCAACGCCTGGGTGCCATTGCGGTTGTCTTCGGTGGTGCTCAGGGTGCTGGTGAACGGCTTGCGACTGGCCTGGGCCACCAGCGTCGTTGCACCGTCGGTGGTGCCGGGCGGCGGCACCTGGGCCTGGATCGTCACGCCGGGAATGCGGGTCATCAGCGTGGTGTAGCGCTCGAACGTCTTGCGCGTCAGCGGGCGTTCGGCCTGGAGCTTGGCGGCCAGTCGGTCGAGCAGGGCTTTGACCCGTCCGACGTCGCCGGCGATCTGCACGTCGCGCACGTAACCTTCCACCAGCACGACGCGCGCCACGCCGTCATCGAAGGTCTGCTGTGGCAGAAAGGCGTAGGACAGCAGATAACCGTCCTGCTGGTAGCGACGGGTGATCGTGCGGGTGGCTTCGATCAGGTCGGCGAGGCTGCTCTCGCGGCCGATCAGCGGTTTGTAGATTTCGGCCAGTTCGTTCAACGGGTAGAGCGTGCCGCCTTCGATCTGCACGGTCCTGAGGTTGATCTTCGTGCCCATCAGCAACGGCTGCGTGGCCGTGGCACCGGGCTCCGGCACTTGCAGCGGCGCGGCGTTCGGCCGGTAAGCGTCGGCGGGCAGGTTCGGCACCGGCAGGTTGCGAATGGTTTCGTTGCTGTTGAGAAAGCTGGGCAGGGTGTCGGCGAGGGCGGTGGAACTGAGACTGAGCAACAGCAGGGATGCCATGACGCGCATAGGACACTCCATGTTCAAACCCGCAGCACGGGGCTGGGTTTCTCCTAAGAAAAAAGCGGAAGACTCGTGGGAATCTTCCGCCCTCAACCAAGCGTAGGCGCTGTAGGTAAGGCCGTCGAATCGGCCAGGTGCAAATCAGCGATTGTTGCCTCCCAGGGCGCCGGTCAGGCCACCGAGAACTCCACCCAGTCCGCCGCCAGTCCCGGTGGCAGTGCCACCGTTGACCAGCCCGCCGACCGCAGTGACCGTGTTGCCCACCGTGGTGACAGTGTTACCGACCGCCGCCACGACCGGGTTGCTGTTGGTGCCGGCGATGGTGTTGCCCAGATTGCCGACGGCACCGCCGACCTGACTGGTGAGACCCGCGACCGGAGAGCCGAGCCCGGTGGCGGCACCGACATTCTGGGTCAGGCTGGTGACCGCAGTGGTAACCGGCGCAAGTCCGGCGCCCACGTTGTTGCCCAGGGTTGCCAGGGGAGTGGTCGGGCTGGTGATCGGCGATCCCGAGCCGCCGAGCACGGTGTTGAGTGAAGCCACGGTATTACCCGCCGCAGCCAGCACACCACCCGGTGCGGCGAGACTGCCATTGCCGCTGCTCAAGCCTGCGCCGACGTTGACCACGGCGCCGCCGACGGTTTGCAGCAGGCCATTGCTGCCCAGACCGCCACCGACGCCCGTTCCCGAACCGGTCCCGTTGTCCACCAGCCCGCCGGCCTTGCCGACAGCGGTGCCGACATTGCTCAGGGCTCCGCCGACGGTGTTGGTCAGGGCGTTGCCATTGCCGGCGTCGGTGACTTTGTCGCCTACTCCATCGACGGTGCTGCCGACTTTCTGCAGCAGGCCGTTCACCGGAGCGCCCAGGCCCGTGGCACTGCCGAGTTTGTCCGTGGTGCTTTCGACCATGGCAATCACCGGCACCAGTTTGCTGCCCACTTCTTTGGTAACCGAGCCGAGCGGGCCGGTGGTGGTAGCGGTGCTGAGCGTGTCGCCGAGCATGGTGACCCGTTCACCGACGCCATTGAGCACCGGTGCTACACGGGTGACCACGCCGCCGACTACCGGAACGCTGCCCGTGGCGGTCGCCAGTTTGCCGCTCAGGTCGGACACGCCGTTGCCCACATCCTGCACCACGCCGCCGACCGCCGAAGCGGTGACGCCCAGGCCATTGTCGGTGGTCGCCAGTTTGCCGATGCCGTTGGCCACGCCGTCGCCCAGGGTGGTCACCACGTTGCCGGCGGTTTTGGCGGCACTTTGCACCACGCCACCGACAATCGGCACGCCGCTCAGGGAGTCGCCGACCTGGCCGACACCATCGCCGACGCCGCTGACGGTATTCCCGACGTCCTGCACCAGTGTGGTGGTAACCAGAGGGGTCGGAGTGCTCGGATTGGTTGGGTTGGTCGGATCCGTCGGGTTGGTCGGATTAGTTGGATTGGTCGGATTGGTCGGATCTGTCGTCCCTCCAGTGCCACCAGTGCCACCAGTACCGCCAGTGCCTGCGGTATCTCCGGTACCACCCGTACCACCGGTGCCGCCAGTACCCGCAGTCGAACTGTCGGGGGAAGAACTGTCGGAGCTGCTGTGATGACCGCCGCCGCCACTGCTGCAACCGGCCAGACCGAGAGAGAGAATAAGGGCCAGTGCTGTTGCCGACTTGCACCACGCCTGAGCTTTCATGTGGGTTTTCATGAGGGTTGTTCCTTGCACCTGTGACAACGTTCGTTGACTTCGACGGCTCGCCGGTTCTGTTGCCGGCAATGCCTTCGTCCGTTGTGCTCATATCAGTCGCAAGGCTGGATCCACGCCATTCTCAAGTTGGTATTAACGCCTTTATGCAGGGGGCGGCGAGTGCCCCCTAACGACTAATACCGAGGATATAGGCGCGCAAAAAAAAGCCTTGAAAATCAAGGCTGGCTGTTGGCGAAGAAGTTGTTCGCGGCGCGGGAAAACTTAAGTGATATATACACAATTGATCAGGTTTTCCCGGCCTCGATGTCAGGCTACCGGCTGCCAGTTGCCCACCATGTGCTCCAGATCCCCGGCGCCGATCAGGCGTAACTCACCGCTGGAACCGGCCGCGCTGGCGAACAGGCTCACCTCGCTCGGCAGGCGCACCGGTTTGCGAAAGTGCACGGTGACCTCAAGGTTGGCCTTGGGCAGATGATCCGCCAGTGCCGCCAGCGTCCGGGCCTTGTTCCACAGACCATGAGCGATGGCGGTTGGGAAACCGAACAGCTTGGCGCTGGCGGCACTCAAGTGGATCGGGTTGTAGTCGCCGGAGACTTTCGCGTACTGCCGGCCGATGTCCGCCGGCGCCTTCCATTGCGCCACTTGCGCGAGGGGCAGCGTCGGCTCCCAGGTCTGCTCGACCGCTTCGCCTTCGAGCTTCACGCCACGACAGAGCATCCGGCTTTCGGCTTCCCACAACGGGCCGAGTTGATCGTCGAGGGTGGTCAGCAGATCGAAGGTCGCGCCCTTCGGATGCGGTTGCAGGTTATGCACCCGGACGCTGACTTGTGCGCGACTGATCCCGCCCATTGGCCGCAATACGCGGATGCGGTTGCTCAGATGAATCAGCCCCAGCAGCGGGAACGGAAACTCCTTGGCCGTCAGCAATTGCATCTGCAGGGCGAACGCCAGGATATGCGGATAGGTCGGCGGCAGCAGGCCGTCATCGGCGAAACCGCAGACCTTGCGATACGCCGCCAGACGTTTGCCATCCACCTCGACGGCGCAGCGCAAGCCGCTGTCGGGCAGGGTGGTGCCGGTGATTTTGCGTCGGGTCGCCGCCCGGGCATACAGCCCCGGCAGGCTCGGCTCGTGGTGCAGGGTTTGCCATTCGATGGTCATGTTCAGGCCCCCAGCACGCTTTGGCCGCACACCCGCAGCGCTTGCCCGGTGAACGCGCCGGTGCCCGGCTGGGCCAGCCACGCCACGGCTTCGGCGACGTCTTGCGGCAGGCCACCCTGACCCAACGAACTCATGCGGCGCCCGGCTTCACGCAGGCCGAACGGAATGTGCGCGGTCATCTGGGTCTCGATGAAACCCGGCGCCACGGCGTTGATGCTGATGCCGCGTTCCAGCAGCGTCGGCGCCCAGGCCTGGGCCAGTCCTATCAGCCCGGCCTTGCTCGCCGCGTAATTGGTCTGCCCGCGATTGCCGGCGATGCCGCTGATCGAGGCGAGCAGAATCACCCGGGCGTTATCGCGCAAGGTGCCGCTGTCGAGCAGGGCCTTGGTCAACACTTGCGGTGCGTTGAGATTGACCGCGAGCACCGCGTCCCAGAACTCGGGCGTCATGTTGGCCAGGGTCTTGTCGCGGGTGATGCCGGCGTTGTGCACCAGAATGTCGAGGCCGTCCGGCAGCTGTTCGATCAGTTGCGTGGCGGCGTCTTCGGCGCAGATGTCGAGGGTGATGGCGCGCCCGCCGAGGCGAGCGGCCAGGGCGTCGAGATCGGTTTTCGCGGGCGGCACGTCGAGCAGGATCACCTCGGCACCGTCACGGGCCAGGGTTTCTGCAATCGATGCGCCGATACCGCGCGCCGCGCCGGTGACCAGCGCCTTGCGCCCGGCCAGTGGGCGCGTCCAGTCGGTCACAGGCGTGGCGCAAGGGTTCAGGCGAATCACTTGCCCGGAGACGAACGCACTTTTCGGCGAGAGGAAAAACCGCAGCGGTCCTTCCAGTTGATCCTCGGCACCTTCGCCGACGTAGATCAGTTGCAGCGTGCCGCCGCTGCGCAGCTCCTTGGCCAGTGAACGGGAGAAGCCTTCGAGCGCTCGCTGTGCACTGGCAGCAAACGGTTCGCGCAGGGTTTCCGGGGCGCGGCCGAGGATCACCAGATGTGCGCTGCTGTCGAGGTTCTTCATCAACGGCTGGAAAAATTCACGCAGTTGCTTGAGCTGGTCGGTGTGCTGCAAATCGCTGGCGTCGAACACCACGGCCTTGAGTTTCGGGCCGTGGCCGGGAATCCATTGGGTGGCGGTCGCCGGCTGGTCGCCGTAGCGGTAGATCGCGTCGGTCAGGCGATTGGCGAAGGTGCTGACCCGCTCGGCCAGCGGCCCGCCGCCGATCAGCAGCGCACCTTCCACCGGCCGCAGGCGCCCGGCCTGCCAGCGTTCCAGCCGCACCGGCGACGGCAGGCCCAGGGCCCCGACCAGACGGTGGCCGATGGACGAGTTGGCGAAGTCGATATAGCGGTCAGACATGGAACGCTCTCCAGAAGATGGGGTTCAAAGTGTGGACTGCGAAGGGCAATCAATCGTTCGATCCACGCAATAAGGCCTACGCTAGAACAGCAGAGTAGTTTGCCCTCGGCGCTTTTGTGGCCCGACCGGGTTTTCAGCGCTCGATTTTCAGACCGGATATTTCACAAGGAGCATTTCATGAGTCAGCTGCGCCGCGTCGCGATCATTGGTGGCAACCGCATTCCGTTCGCCCGTTCCAACGGGCCGTATGCCACCGCGAGCAATCAGGTGATGCTCACCGCCGCCCTCGAAGGCCTGATCGAACGCTACAACCTGCACGGCCAGCGCATCGGCGAAGTGGTCGCAGGGGCGGTGCTGAAATTGTCACGGGATATGAATCTGACTCGCGAATGCGTGCTCGGCTCGCGCCTGTCGCCGGCGACGCCGGCCTACGACATTCAGCAGGCCTGCGGAACCGGCCTGGAAGCGGCGTTGCTGGTGGCGAACAAGATCGCCCTCGGCCAGATCGATTGCGGCATTGCCGGCGGCGTCGACACCACGTCGGATGCGCCGATCAGCGTCAGCGAAGGCCTGCGCAAGATCCTCCTGCAAGCCAACCGCGCCAAGACCACCGGCGACAAGCTCAAGACCTTCCTGCAATTGCGTCCGAAACACCTGATCCCCGAATTCCCGCGCAACGGCGAACCACGCACCGGCCTGTCGATGGGCGAGCACTGTGAATTGATGGCGCAGACCTGGAACATCCCCCGCGAAGAACAGGATCAACTGGCCTTCGAAAGCCACCACAAACTGGCGGCGTCCTACAGCGAAGGCTGGCACAACGACCTGATGACCCCGTTCCTCGGCCTGACCCGCGACAACAACCTGCGCCCGGACCTGACCCTGGAAAAACTCGCCACCCTGAAACCGGCCTTCGAAAAAAGTGCCAAGGGCACGCTGACCGCCGGCAACTCCACACCACTGACTGATGGCGCCTCGGTGGTGCTGTTGGGCAGTGAGGAGTGGGCGAAGGAACGTGGTCTGCCGATCCTTGCGTACCTGCGGGACGGCGAAGCGGCGGCGGTGGATTTCGTCAACGGCGCCGAAGGGCTTTTGATGGCTCCGGTGTACGCGGTGCCACGCTTGCTGGCGCGCAATGGCCTGACCTTGCAGGACTTCGACTACTACGAAATTCACGAAGCATTTGCCGCGCAAGTGTTGTGCACGTTGAAGGCCTGGGAAGATCCGGAGTACTGCAAGACCCGGCTCGGGCTGGACGCGCCGCTGGGCTCGATTGATCGCAGCCGCTTGAACGTCAAGGGCAGCTCGCTGGCGGCGGGGCATCCGTTTGCCGCGACGGGCGGGCGGATCGTGGCGAACCTGGCGAAGTTGCTGGATGCGGCGGGGCAGGGGCGGGGGTTGATTTCGATTTGTGCAGCTGGCGGACAAGGTGTCACCGCCATTATCGAGCGTTAGAAGAGCAAAAGCTTTCCCTCACCCCAGCCCTCTCCCGGAGGGAGAGGGAGCCGACCGAGGTGTCTGGCGTTATACATCGACCTGAAAAAAACGAGTCGATTATGGATTCGGTAAAGCAGGATCAAGTCGATGCATCTTTGAAGCATCCCCCAATCAGTCCCCTCTCCCTCCGGGAGAGGGCTAGGGTGAGGGGGCTTTTCAGGGCTCCCCCCAATCTCAAGTCCGGAACCGCCGCACCAACCCATCCAGCTCATTCGACAACCCCGCCAGACTCTGCGAATCCAGCCGCGCCGAATTCGCCAGCTCCGCCACCAACTGCGCATCACCATGAATCTGGCTGATGTGCCGATTGATGTCCTCAGCCACCTGATGCTGCTCTTCCGCCGCCGTCGCAATCTGCGTGTTCATGTCACGAATCACATCCACCGACTCACGGATCTGCCCAAAGCTCTCCCGCGCCTCGCCAATCCGCGCTACCGATTGCTGCGACACATCAAGACTGGCACGCATCTGCTGGGTCACCGCGCTGGTGCGTTTGGCGAGGTTGCCCAGCAGCCCGTCGATTTCCGCCGTCGAGTCAGCCGTGCGTTTGGCCAGTGCGCGAACCTCATCGGCCACCACCGCAAAACCACGCCCCTGCTCACCGGCCCGCGCCGCTTCGATGGCCGCGTTGAGCGCCAGCAGGTTGGTCTGTTCGGCGATGGAACGGATGGTGCCGAGGATCGACTGGATGTCGTTGCTGTCGCGTTCCAGTTGTTGCATCGACTGCGCCGATTGCTCCAGTTCCTGGCTCAGTTGATCGACGCTGTGCACCGCCGCATCGATCTGTTGCTGACCTTCGCGGGCCTGACGCTGGCCGCTGTCGGCCGACTCCGCTGCCTGGCTGCACGAGCGGGCGACTTCGTTGGCGGTGGCGACCATTTCGTGGAACGCGGTCGAAACCATGTCCACCGCTTCGCGCTGGCGCCCGGCGGCTTCGGCCATGTCGCCGGAAACCCGGGTCGAACTCTGCGAGGTGGCGAGGATTTTCCCGGCCGCGCCGCCGATGTGCTGGATCAGGCTGCGGATCGCGGTGAGGAACTGGTTGAACCAGTTGGCCAGTTGCGCAGTTTCGTCGCTGCCACGGATGTCGAGGTTCTTGGTCAGGTCGCCTTCGCCCTGGGCGATGCCTTCCAGACCGCTGGCCACGCTGCGGATCGGCCGCACGATCAGGCTGGCGAAACTGGCGCCGACCACCGCGAAGATCACCGCCAGCACGGCAGCGATGATTGCGATCAGCCAGGTGAGTTTAGTGGCCGAGCTCATCACGTCGTTCTGTTTGATCAGGCCGATGAAGGTCCAGCCCAGTTGTTCCGAAGGCCAGACGTTGGCCATGTAACGTTCGCCGTTGAGCTCGACTTCCACCAGCCCTTTGCCGGCCTTGGCCAGTTGCGCGTAGCCCTCGCCGAGGCTGTCGAGCGGCTTGAAGTTGTGCTCCGGCTGCTTGGGATCGACCAGCACCGTGCCGCTGTTCTCCAGCAGCATCAAGTAACCGCTTTCGCCGAGTTTGATCTGTTTGACGATCTCGGTGAGCTGCTTGAGCGTCACGTCGATACTGACCACGCCGCCGTTGCTGCCGAGCTTGTTGTCGATGGTGCGCACGGTGCTGACATAGGTCGCATCGTCCTGCGCCCAGTAATAGGCGGCGGTGCGAAACGGCTTGCCGGGCTTGGCCTGCGCGGCCTTGTACCACGGGCGCTGACGCGGGTCGTAGTTGCTCAGCTTGGGATCGTCGGGCCAGGAAACGTAGCCGCCGGCAGCGGTGCCGACGATTGCGTAGGCGTAGGCCGGGTGACTGTTGCCCAGATCCTGCAAAAAGGCGAAGACCTTCTTGTCCATCTCGCCCTGCGGAATGCTTTCGGCGTTGGCGCTCATGTAGGTCTTGAGGCTGTCGTCGGTGTTCTTGATCAGCGGTTGCGTCGCCAGGTAGTCGACGTTCTGGCTGATGCCGTCAAAGAAAAGCTGCATGGCGTTGCTGACCTGACGGATCTCGCGCCCGCTGCTGTCGACAAAATCGTCCCGTGCATCGCTGCGCAGGTTCAGTACCACCAGCGTGGCGACCAGCACCACGGGCAAGCAGGCGATGATTGCAAACGCCCAGGTCAACTTCTGTTTGATGTTCATCCGCGCTCCAGATTTTCTTGTAGGCCCACGCAGTGCAGATGACTCGCGGTTATTGGCAGCCGAAAAACGTTGTTTTCCACCCGTTTCCTTGAGTGCGACATCGAAGTTTTTTTTGGAACGATTGTCGGACAAATTCCTCTGTCTCTGAGGAATTCGGCTGCCGGAGGGGGAAATTGAGGCCGGAAGAGAAAATTCTTACGAGCTGCGTGCAGCGGGATGTCAGATTCTGTCGCAAATGCCCTCAAGTCCTGTCGCCAACAACCTCGACAGCCTCGGCTATGATTCGCAGCGGTCGATAAAGAGGCGGATCGGCCCGGTTTATCCGGCACAGTGTGTGCATCCACAGGTTCACAGGTCGGCAACCCCTCCCCGTGATGCGAGGATTGCCGTATAACGAATGACATTCGCGTGTTTGGTAATAAAGGACCCACAATAAAAGCTGATGAAGACTCCAAAACGCATTGAACCCCTGATCGAGGACGGTCTGGTCGACGAAGTGCTGCGTCCACTCATGAGTGGCAAAGAAGCAGCTGTTTATGTGGTGCGCTGCGGCAATCAGTTACGTTGCGCAAAGGTCTACAAGGAGGCGAACAAACGCAGTTTCCGCCAGGCGGCCGAGTATCAGGAAGGCCGCAAGGTTCGCAACAGCCGACAGGCCCGGGCGATGGCCAAGGGTTCCAAGTTCGGGCGCAAGGAAGCCGAAGACGCCTGGCAGAACGCCGAGGTCGCGGCGCTGTTCCGCCTGGCCAACGCCGGTGTGCGTGTGCCCAAGCCGTACGACTTCCTCGAAGGCGTGCTGCTGATGGAGCTGGTGGCCGATGAATACGGCGATGCCGCGCCGCGTCTGAACGATGTGGTGCTGGAGCCGGATCAGGCCCGCGAGTATCACGCGTTCCTGATTTCGCAGATCGTGCTGATGTTGTGTACCGGTCTGGTGCACGGTGACCTCTCGGAGTTCAACGTGCTGCTGACGCCGACAGGGCCGGTCATCATCGACCTGCCGCAAGCGGTGGACGCCGCCGGCAACAACCACGCGTTCAGCATGCTCGAGCGTGACGTCGGCAACATGGCTTCGTACTTCGGTCGCTTTGCCCCGGAGTTGAAGAAGACCAAATACGCCAAGGAAATGTGGGCGTTGTACGAAGCGGGTACGTTGCACCCGGCCAGCGTGCTGACCGGCGAGTTCGACGATCCCGAGGACCTGGCCGATGTCGGCGGGGTGCTGCGCGAGATCGAAGCGGCGCGTCTGGATGAGGAGCGCAAGCAAGCCATCCGCGCGGCGGACGACGAGCCCAAGGGCAAGTCCGACGAACCGCCTCCGCCACCGTGGATGCAGTGAGCATCTGAAAAAGAAAACCCGGCTTCGGCCGGGTTTTACACATTCAAGGATTGATTGTGACCACCACTTCCCGCAATGCCCGGCTGATCATCACGGCCCGGTTGATTTCCGATTTCGGCGCTTTCCTCAACATGGTTGCGCTGGCCACTTATGTCTATCTGCTGAGTAACAGCGCGATGAGCGTCGGGATCTTCCTGGCCAGTCGCGTGGGCGGCGGGATTTTCGCCAGCCTGATCGGCACCGCGTTTTATCGTCGATGCAGCGGTCGCGTGCCGTTGATTGCCTTCGACCTGCTGCGCGCCGCTGTGCTTGG
This sequence comes from Pseudomonas sp. GW456-12-10-14-LB2, assembly GCF_002884345.1. Taxonomy (NCBI): domain Bacteria; kingdom Pseudomonadati; phylum Pseudomonadota; class Gammaproteobacteria; order Pseudomonadales; family Pseudomonadaceae; genus Pseudomonas; species Pseudomonas sp. GW456-12-10-14-LB2. The sequence continues at coordinate 28,614 of NZ_POHV01000039.1, read as the reverse complement.
GCTGTTGCTCATCGTGCCGGTCAGTCAGCAGGCTGCCGCTGATCGCGTTCGGTCTGGGCTTTGGTAATTCGATGTTCGCCATCGGCCTCAACAGCCAGTTGCCGCGCTTGATCGAGCCGGCGCAGTTGCTCAAGACCAATGCCTGGATCACGTCCGCCTCGTCCATGGCGATGGTCGGCGGCAGTCTGGTGTCCGGGCTGCTGGTCGCGGGGTTTGGTTTTGAAACGGTGTTCGCGCTGAACGCGGTGACCTATCTGTTGGCGGCAGTGTTGATTGCGCCGCTGCGGTTCAGCGCACCGGAGCCGGTGGTCGAATCCAGCGCTAAACAGGGTGAATGGTCGGCTTTGCTGCAAGGCCTGCGCAGCGCTCCCGTGGTGGCGGCGATGCTCGCTGTCACGATGGCCGACACCTTGGGGAGCGCTGCGCACAACGTCGGCTTCCCGATCATTTCCAGACTGCTGACACCGGACTCGGCGAGCACCACGCTGGGCCTGATGCTCGCGGTGTGGGCCGCCGGCAAGCTGCTTGGCGCGCGGATCGCCAGTCGCCTCAACGGCTCGGAAAACATCCATCTGGAGCGCCGCTATTTCGGCGGCGTGTTGCTGATGTCCTGCGGCTTCATCCTGATGTTCCAGCAGCACAGCGTCGTCGGTCTGTTGCTGTTTTCGCTGCCGGCCGGACTGGGTGACGGTTTCTCGGAAGTCGGCCTGATGTCACGGCTGCAACGGGAACCGGAGCCCCTGCGCCTGCCGATCTTCAGCTTCCTGACGCTGTTGCAGATGACCGGATTCGGCGTCGGCATGCTGATCGCTGCACCGTTCTATGCGTGGTGGGCGCCGGGTGCCGTGGTGCTGTTGTTCCACGGCATTCCCCTCGCCACAGTGCTGTCGATGAAAATCCTGTTGCTCAGACGCGCGCGGGTTGCGCGCAGCAGCCCGACGCCAGTTCCTTGAGGATCGGGCAGTCCGGGCGATGGTCGCCGTGGCAGTGCTCGACCAGATCCTGCAGGGTGTCGCGCAGTTCGCCGAGTTCGCGGATCTTCTGATTCAGCTCGTCGATGTGCTGGCGGGCCAGGGCCTTCACATCGGCGCTGGCGCGCTGGCGATCCTGCCAGAGCGTCAGCAGCTTGCCGACTTCCTCCAGCGAAAAGCCCAGGTCCCGCGAACGCTTGATGAATGCCAGCGTGTGCAGGTCATCGTCACCGTAGACGCGATAGCCGCTGTCGGTGCGATGGGCAGCCTTGAGCAGACCGATCGACTCGTAGTAACGGATCATCTTCGCGCTCAGGCCACTGTGGCGGGCCGCTTGGCCGATGTTCATCGGTTGTCCTCCAGATCCTCGGGTTTCCAAGTTTTCAACAGTAGCGCATTGCTCACCACGCTGACGCTCGACAGGGCCATCGCCGCGCCGGCCAGCACCGGATTGAGGAAGCCGAACGCCGCCAGCGGAATGCCGATCAGGTTATAGACGAAGGCCCAGAACAGGTTCTGGCGGATCTTCGCGTAGGTCTTGCGGCTGATCTCCAGCGCCGCCGGCACCAGCCGAGGATCGCCGCGCATCAGGGTGATGCCGGCGGCGTGCATGGCCACGTCGGTGCCGCCGCCCATGGCGATGCCGATGTCTGCGGCGGCCAGCGCCGGTGCGTCGTTGATGCCGTCGCCGACCATGGCCACGACCCCGGTTTTCTTCAGCTCGGCGACAGTGGCGGCTTTCTCCGCCGGCAGCACTTCGGCGTGGACGTTTTCGATGCCCAGCGCATCGGCGACCACCCGGGCGCTGCCGCGGTTGTCGCCGGTCAGCAGGTGGCTGTGGATGTGCTGGGCGGCCAGTTGTTGCACCGCGTGCAGCGCGCCGGGCTTGAGGGTGTCGCCGAAGGCGAACAGGCCGAGTACGCGGGGCGTCGGACTTTGCTCGATCAGCCACGACAGCGTGCGACCCTCGGTTTCCCAGGCCTTGGCAGATTCGCTCAGGTTTCCGGCGTTCAGACCGCTTTCTTCCAGCAAGCGCCGGTTGCCCAGCGCCAGGCGCCGGCCGTCGAGGCTGCCGGCGATGCCGCGCCCGGTCAGGGACTGGCTGTCGCTGACATCCGGTACGTTCAGGCTACGTTCGGCACAGGCATCCAGCACCGCTTTGGCCAGCGGATGCTCGCTGCCGCGTTGCAGCGCGCCGGCCGCTGTCAGCAGGGCGTTTTCGTCACCGTCGATCGCACTGAAATGCGCAATGCGCGGCGTGCCGGAGGTCAGGGTGCCGGTCTTGTCGAACACCACGGCGCTGACTTCATGGGCACGTTCCAGTGCTTCGGCATCCTTGATCAGAATCCCGTGCCGCGCGGCCACGCCGGTGCCAGCCATGATCGCGGTCGGTGTCGCCAGGCCGAGGGCGCAGGGGCAGGCGATCACCAGCACTGCGACGGCATTGATCAACGCGGTTTCCAGCGGCGCGCCGTACAGCCACCAGCCGATCAGCGTGGCCAGGGCCAGCAGCAACACGGTCGGCACGAACACCTGACTGACTTTATCCACCAGTTTCTGGATCGGTGCTTTCGCGGCCTGGGCGTCCTCCACCAGGCGGATGATCCGCGCCAGCACGCTTTCCGCGCCGAGCGCCGTGGTGCTCACCAGCAAGCGACCTTCGCCATTGATTGCCCCGCCGGTAACCTTGTCGCCCGGTTGTTTGGGTACCGGCAGGCTTTCGCCGCTGATCAGCGCTTCATCGGCGTGGCTCTGACCTTCCAGCACTTCGCCGTCCACCGGGAAGCGTTCGCCGGGTTTGACCAGTACCCGATCGCCGAGGCGCAGGGCGCTGATGGCGACGTCCTGTTCGCGGCCATCGATGACTTGAATCGCCCGCTCCGGGCGCAACGCTTCCAGTGCGCGAATGGCGCTGGCGGTCTGGCGTTTGGCGCGGCTTTCCAGGTATTTGCCGAGCAGCACCAGCGCGATGACCACCGCCGAGGCCTCGAAATACAGGTGCGGCATGCGTCCGTCAGCAGTCGCCCATTCATAGAGACTCAGGCCATAACCGGCGCTGGTGCCCAGCGCGACCAGCAAGTCCATGTTGCCGGCGCCGGCGCGCACGGCTTTCCAGGCGGCCACATAAAACCGCGCGCCGAAGATGAATTGCACCGGGGTCGCGAGGGCGAACTGCGCCCAGGCCGGCAGCATCCAGTGAATGCCGAACGGTTGCAGCAGCATCGGCAGCACCAGCGGCAAGGCGAGGGCGATGGCGCAGATCAGCGCCCAGCGTTCATGGTTCAGGCGTTGCTGGCGATTGTCGGATTGTGGATGTTCGAGTTCGAAGAGACTGGCCGAATAGCCGGCCTTGCTCACGGCGGCGATCAGGGTTTGCGGATCGACCGCGCCGAGCAATTCGAGGTGGGCGCGTTCATTGGCGAGGTTGACGCTGACGCTTTTCACCCCCGGCACTTTATTCAGGGCACGTTCGACACGACCGACGCAGGACGCGCAGGTCATGCCGTCGATGTTCAATTCCACGGTTTGCTGCGGCACGCTGTAACCGGCGCGTTCGACCGCCTCCATCAGCGCCGGCAGGCTGTCGCCGGGGGCCTGCACCCGGGCCTGTTCGGTGGCGAGGTTGACGCTGACGGCGCTGGCGCCGCTGACTTTGCTCAACGCCCGCTCGACACGACCGGCGCAACTGGCGCAGGTCATGCCGCTGATGGGCAGATCGAACGTGATGGAATCGGACATCGGTCGTACTCCCTGTAGAAGATGCCTACAGGATCAACCTTGCCATGCTGGCAAGGTCAAGCGCCAGTTTCCGCTACCGGCTGCTCGCTTGTTCGCCTGATCGTTCCCACGCAGAGCGTGGGAACGAGCGGCAGGCCTTAGTAACCGAGGCCGGTCGGCTTGAGGTACATGCCTTCCTGGTTCATCGCGATGCGGAATTTCAGGATGTCGCCGGCATGCAGTCTGATCTCCTGCGAGCCCGGCGCGAGCATGCCCGGGTTGCAGCCCGGCATTTGTCCCGGCAGCAGTTTAAGGCGCAGCGAGACATTGCCCGGCGGCAGGTTGAACGACGTGCTTTGCTCCTGGAACAGGCGCGCCGACAGTTGATCCTGGATGTACACGCCGATTTCGCACGAGGTCGCCACTTCCAGGCGCTCGCGGGAAATGATCAGCACCCCGTAATCTTCCCCGGCGGCATGCACCGAAGGGATCGCGGCAAAGAGGCTGAGAAAGCCAAACAGGCTGAAAGCTGACCAGCGCATGGCTGAATCTCCTGAATTCATGTCATTGATGCATGCAGCTTGGCCGAGCGCGGCGACGATTGCCAGCCCGGCAGTTTTTTGCAGAACTTGACCTTGCCATCGTGGCAAGCCCGAAACTGCCGGCAACCTCACTCAAAGGAGTCATTCCATGCAAGTGTTCACTGTTGAAGGCATGTCCTGCGGTCACTGTGTCAAAGCCGTCACCCAAGCAGTGCAGAGCAAGGATCCGGCCGCCAGCGTGCGGGTCGATCTGGCGGCGAAGGAAGTCGGCGTCGAAAGTGCGCTGAGTGCCGAGCAGGTGATCGAGGCGATCAGCGAAGAAGGCTACGCCATCAAACTCGCCTGATCTTTTTAATAGTTAGCGAGCTACCGGAATGTTCAAGGCGTCCTCGCGCGGCTAGACTGTCGGGCTGCACTCTCTACTAAAGTGCCCTCCCAAAGCCTGCCGAACGTGGACGCCTGATGAACTTCCGTACCCTTCTGATTCTCGGTGCCCTGACCGCTTTCGGTCCGTTGGCGATCGACTTCTATCTACCCGCGTTTCCCACCATGGCGCTGGCGTTCGGCACCGACGAGAAACACGTCCAGCTGACGCTGTCGGCTTACTTCTTCGGCCTGTCCATCGGTCAACTGGCTTACGGGCCGTTGGCGGATCGCTTCGGCCGGCGGATTCCGTTGCTGATCGGTCTCACGCTGTTCACGCTGGCGTCAGTGGCCTGCGCCTATGCGCCGAATCTGGAGTGGCTCATCGCGGCACGGCTGCTGCAGGCGCTGGGCGGTTGTGCGGGGATGGTGATTGCCCGGGCGGTGGTCAGCGACAAGTGCGACGCGGTGGGGTCGGCGAAAGTCTTCTCGCAGTTGATGCTGGTGATGGGGCTGGCACCGATCCTGGCGCCGATGCTCGGCGGACTGCTGGTGAATACGTCGGGATGGCAGTCGATCTTCCTGGTGCTGACGGTATTCAGTGCCCTCGCCGGGCTGGCGGTGGCCCTCGGCCTGCCGGAAAGCCTGCCGGCGCATGTTCCGCGTCAGCCGTTGTCCGGCGCGCTGCGTCAGTACGGTCGGCTACTGGCGGACCCGGTCTACATGGGCCATGCCCTGACCGGCGGCATCGCCATCGCCGGGATGTTTGCCTACATCGCCGGCTCGCCGTTCATTTTCATCAAGTTGTATGGCGTACCGGCCGAACATTTCGGCTGGCTGTTCGGCACCAATGCGGCCGGGTTCATTCTGGTGGCGCAGGTCAATGCGCGACTGCTGGCCAAGCGTGGTCCGGCGTTCCTGTTGTCGCGGGCGGTCTGGGTTTACCTGTGCGCCGGGCTGACGCTGCTCGCGGTCAGCGCCTTGCACACCGAGGCGCTTTGGCCATTGCTGATTCCATTGTTCATCTGCGTGGCCAGCCTGGGCTGCATCAGCCCCAATGCGGCGGCGTGTGCGATGAACGGGCAGGGCGGTCGCGCCGGCAGTGCTTCAGCGTTGCTCGGCAGCATGCAGTTCAGCGTCGCCGCCGGGGCTTCGGCGCTGGTGGGGATCCTGCACGATGGCACCGCCGTGCCGATGGCCATCGTCATCAGCTTGTGTGGTTTGCTGGTGGTGTGCGCAGCGACGCTCACCCGGCGCATGCAGAATGCCCGGGCGCTGGCAAAGGCACAGACCGAAGTCTGAACGGAAGAACTCAGCCGACAGCGCGTTGCTGGCCGAGGTCGGGAATCTGATGGGGCGCGCAGATACGCGCTTCGAGGGTGCGGGTGAAGGCTCGAGCTTCGGCCTCACTGCGGAAGGTCACGGCGTGTTGGTCGAGACGAACTTGCCACTGGGACTTTGCCACTTCTTTTATCAGGATCTTCATTGCTGACCTCCCGTACGTAAAAGATCTGCATCGCAGAGGACTCGATTGTAGTCCTGAATACGATCGCAATTGTGACAAGGGTCAAGCATCTGACTGACGGCAAAAAAACACCGCAGCCCCCGAGCCAGCCACATCGGAGGCTGGAGAAGGCTGCGGTCTTGCGAGTTTTAGAAACCTTCTAAAACAATTTTCCCCTTGGCCTTGCCACTTTCCAGCAGTTCATGGGCGCGGCGCAGGTTGCTCGCGTTGATCGTGCCGAAGTGCTCGCCGACCGTGGTTTTCAACGTCCCGCTGTCGATCAGCCCGGCCACCCGGTTGAGCAGTTTGTGCTGCTCGATCATGTCCGGCGTTTCGAACAGCGAGCGGGTGTACATGAACTCCCAGTGCAGCGACAGGCTCTTGCGTTTTAGCTTGGTCACGTCCAGCGCTTTCGGATCGTCGATCAGTGCCAGTTTGCCTTGTGGCGCCAGGGCTTCGACCAGTTGGTCCAGGTGCTGGTCGGTCTGGGTCAGGCTGGCAACGTGGGTCACGTGGGTGACATCGGCGCGTTTCAGTTCTTCGCTCAACGGCTGGCTGTGATCAATCACCAGGTCAGCACCCAGCTCGGTCACCCAGTTGCGGGTCTCCGGGCGGGAGGCGGTGCCGATCACTTTGAGCCCGGTCAACTGGCTGGCGAGTTGGGTGAGGATCGAACCGACGCCGCCCGCCGCACCGACGATCAGCAGGCTCTGGCCTTCATCGGTATTGCCTTCGCGAATCTGCAGGCGTTCGAACAGCAATTCCCAAGCGGTAATCGCGGTCAGCGGCAGAGCAGCGGCTTCGGCGAAACCGAGGGTTTTTGGCATATGGCCGACGATCCGCTCATCCACCACGTGCAGTTCGCTGTTGCCACCGGCCCGGGCGATGGAGCCGGCGTAGAACACCTTGTCGCCGGCCTTGAACAAGGTCACTTCACTGCCGACCGACTTGACCACACCGGCCACGTCCCAGCCCAGCACCTTGGCGGCGCCGCCTTCCGGCGCGACGTTGTGGCGAACCTTGGTGTCCACCGGGTTGACCGAAATCGCTTTGACTTCCACCAGCAAGTCGCGCGGGCCGGCTACCGGCTCTGGCAGTTCGATGTCTTGCAGGGATTTTTCGTCGCTGATCGGGAGCGAGGCGTAATAGGCGATGGCTTTCATGGCGAACTCCGAAAGTGAATAAAGGAAGGTTTCAGGCGATGACGCGCAGGCGCTTGAGTTCGAAGTGTTCGAGGAACGCCTCGGCCTGGCTGCGGAAATGCTGGATATGGGCGCTGGCATCATGGACTTGCAGGGCTTCGTCGCTGGCCCACTGCTCGATCATGTAGAAGGCCAGCGGGTTGGCCAGATCCTGGTGCAGTTCGTATTGACCGCAACCGGCTTCGGCGCGGGTCGGTTCGATCAGGGCACGCAGGTGCTGTTCGAGGGCGTCCTGCTGGCCAGGTCGGGCAATCAGGGTGGCGATGGCGGTGAAAGGCTGGGACATGTTCGACTCCGGGACGGGATGAATTCGATGGATGGCATGATTGGCTATTTCTGCCGGAGATAAAACCGGCTAAAAGAGCAGTCTCTTTCAATATTTTTTTGATAATCGGGGCTGACGATGCTGCGTTTCGATGACTTGCAGTTGTTTGTCCGGGCGGCGGATCTGGGCAGCCTGTCGGCGGCGGCGCGGGTAATGGACATGTCCGCCGCCGTGGCCAGTGCCGCGCTCAAGCGGATCGAGCAACAACTGGGCGCACGGCTGTTGGCACGCTCCACTCGCAGTTTGCGGCTGACGGCTGAAGGTGAAGGGTTTCTCGAATACGCCCGGGCGGCGCTGAGCAACCTTGATGAGGGTCGCCGCCTGCTGGCCAGCGGGCAGGATCAGGTCAGCGGAATTCTGCAGCTGTCGGCGCCCTCGGATTTCGGACGCAACTTGCTGTTGCCGTGGCTCGATGATTTTCAGCGCGAAAACCCGAAACTGACGGTGCGCCTGCTGCTGGGTGACCGCATCGCCGACCTGTTTCGCCAGCCGGTGGACATCGCCTTGCGCTACGGCGAGCCGGAGGATTCCAGTCTGGTGGCGTTGCCGATTGCCCCGCACAACCGACGGGTGCTGTGTGCATCACCGGCCTACCTGGCCCGGCACGGCGAACCGCTGCATCTGGAACAGCTCGCACAGCACAACTGCCTGCTTTATATGCTCGGAGGCCGGGTGCACGACCATTGGAGTTTCCACGACGGCAAGCGCGAGGTCGGCCTGACCGTCAGTGGCGACCGCTTCAGTGACGACGCCGATGTGGTGCGCCTTTGGGCTGTGGCGGGAGCCGGCATCGCTTACAAATCGTGGCTCGATGTGGCCGGTGATGTGCTGGCGGGACGGCTGAAAGTGCTGTTGCCGGAGCTGCTCTGCGAACGCGCTCCGCTGAATCTGCTGTGCGCCCATCGCGCACAATTGAGTAAGCCGGTGAACCTTCTGAGGGAGATGCTCGCCAGCCGTTGCGCCGAATTGAGTAGCCGTTTTCCCGTTTTCCAGAAGTCTGACCATTAGTCGCAGGTAAATAGCGAAATTTCTCTCAGGAACAATCACCAACCACGGCCGCTCCGGCGCAGGACGCCGCGAGCAACCCGCTTATACTAGCGACCGCCTGATGCCCGCACCAAAAGGCCGATGCGAGAACGATCAGAGCGCAACCGGCCGGGTAGGGACGAGGGTCGCGACAGTGCTGCGGTTTCCTTGCTGCGGCGCGCTGCCTCGCTTGGGCTCAAGGTATTTTGCGCGCCTTGGCCGACGACTGATTACTGGTCAAGATGTCTATGAGCTGTAGACGATACGATTCAACAGGGAGTGAATAGATGGAACATGCACCTTGCATCAGCCAGATCGCCACGTTGCTGGCCGATCCCAAACGCAGCGCAATGATGTGGGCGCTCATGGATGGCTCGGCGCGGCAGACCGAGGAGCTGGCGTTGCTGGCGGGGCTATCGCCGTCATCGGCCAGTGCGCATCTGGGGCGCTTGTCCGCTGGCGGTCTGTTGAAGGTCGAGGCGCGCGGTCGCAAACGCTTCTTCCGCCTGGCGGCTCCCGAAATCGGCGCGGCCATCGAAGCGCTGGCCAGCGCCACGTTGGCCAGCGCTCCACGAGAAATCCCCGACGTATTCAAGCGTGCCTCGCCGGTCGTCAGACCCCAGGCCGCGCCTTCGTCACTGCTGCGCGCGCGGTTTTGCGACGACCATCTGGGTGGAACGCTGGCCGCCGACCTGTACCAGCGCCTGCTCGACGCCGGCTGGATCGAGCAGCTTGAACATAGAGTGGTGGTCACGCACAAAGGCTCGACACAACTGGCCGGGCGCGGGGTGTACATCCAGGCGCTGGCCCACCGCAACGCTCAGGTGGCGTGCGCCTGTCCGGACTGGAGCGAGCGTCGCCCGCACATGGGGGGCTCGCTGGGCGCGGCGTTGCTGCAGCTGTTCATGCAGTCGGGCTGGCTGGTGCTGCCCAACGATTCCAGAGCCCTGCAACTGACGGCGGCGGGCCAGCGGGAAATTCATCGTTTCGCCTGTGAAACCGAGCTGGAAATGGCGTTGTAGAGCGCTTTCTTCCACTGGCTTGCTACTGAACGTCGTCAACGGCTGCGAACACGTCGCATCTGGCACAGGCGCGCAACCGCTATCGCGCACACTCGATCCGGGGACTTTTCGGATTGAGGAGGTGGCATGGACACGGGAAACTTCAGCGCGGCAGATCGACTGGAGCGCCTGCCAGTCAGCGGTTATCACCGGATCATCTTCATCATCATCGCCCTGGCGTTTTTTTTCGACTCCATGGATCTGGCGATGATGACCTTCCTGCTCGGCTCGATCAAAGCCGAGTTCGGCCTGAGCAGTGCGCAGGCTGGCCTGCTGGCCAGTTCGAGTTTTTTCGGCATGGTGCTGGGGGCGTCGCTGTCCGGATTGCTGGCGGATCGGTTCGGCCGCAAACCGGTGTTCCAGTGGAGCATCGTCTTGTGGGGACTGGCCAGTTACCTGTGTTCCACGGCGCAGACGGTCGAGAGCCTGACGCTGTTTCGCATCCTGCTGGGAATCGGCATGGGTATGGAGTTTCCGATTGCCCAGTCGATGTTGTCGGAGTTGATTCCTGCACAGCGTCGGGGTCGTTACATCGCCTTGATGGACGGTTTCTGGCCGCTGGGTTTCGTCGCGGCGGGCGTGCTGTCGTATTTCCTGCTGCCGTTGATTGGCTGGCGCGACATCTTTCTGGTGCTGGCGGTGCCGGCAGTGTTCGTGCTGGCGATCCGCTTTTTCATTCCCGAGTCGCCGCGCTGGCTGGAACAGGCCGGCAAGCATGACGCGGCGGACAAAGTGTTGCGCGGGATCGAGGCGCGGGTACAGGCCTCACTCGGTGGTGCTGCATTGCCGGAGCCGGTTCGTCTGCCACGCAGCGTGTCCCCGCCGGGCCATTTCCTTTCGGCACTCAAACAGATCTGGTCACCGCTGTATCGCCAGCGCACGACGATGATCTGGAGCCTGTGGTTCTTTGCGTTGCTCGGCTTTTACGGTCTGACGTCCTGGCTCAGTGCGTTGTTGCAACAGTCGGGTTTCGCCGTGACGCAGTCGGTGTATTACACGGTGCTGATTTCCCTCGGCGGGATTCCCGGCTTCCTGATGGCGGCCTGGCTGGTGGAACGTTGGGGACGCAAGCCGGTGTGCATCGTCACGTTGCTCGGCGGCGGGGTGATGGCGTTTCTGTACGGACAAAGCGCGGTGTTTGGCGGCAACGTGGCGCTGCTGATCGGCACGGGCCTGTTGATGCAGTTTTTCCTGTTCGGCATGTGGGCGGTGCTCTACACCTACACGCCGGAACTGTATCCGACCTCGGCGCGGGCGACGGGCTCGGGGTTCGCCTCGGCCATCGGGCGCGTGGGGTCGTTGCTCGGTCCGTTGGTCACCGGGCTGGTGTTCCCGATCACCGGGCAGGGCGGGGTGTTTGCGTTGGGGGCGCTGTGCTTTGCGATTGCAGCGGGAGTGGTGTGGCTGTTCGGGATGGAGACCCGGGGCAAGACGTTGGAAGAGCTGACTGAAGCAGTTGTGCGCTGAGACCTGAAAAGCCGTTCGAACACGGGCGTGTTCGAACGGCTTTGTACTGTTACGGTTTTACCAACCGCGCATCCAGGCTGTTCTGCGCCAGGCGCTTGGCCTGATCCTGGGTCATGCCCAGGTGAGTGTGCAGCGCGTGGAAGTTCTCGGTCACGTAACCGCCGAAGTACGCCGGGTCATCGGAGTTCACCGTGACCTTCACGCCACGCTCGAGCATGTTGAGGATGTTGTGCTGCGACATGTGATCGAACACGCAGAGCTTGGTGTTCGACAGCGGGCATACGGTCAGCGGGATCTGCTCGTCGATGATCCGCTGCATCAGGCGCTCGTCTTCGATGGCGCGCACGCCATGGTCGATACGCTGGATTTTCAGCAGGTCGATGGCTTCCCAAATGTACTCCGGCGGACCTTCTTCGCCAGCGTGGGCGACGGTCAGGAAACCTTCGTGACGGGCACGATCGAACACGCGCTGGAACTTGCTCGGCGGGTGACCCATTTCGGAACTGTCCAGACCTACGGCGACAAACGCGTCACGGAACGGCAGCGCCTGATCGAGGGTTTTCTGTGCTTCGTCTTCGCTCAGGTGGCGCAGGAAGCTCAGGATCAGACCGCTGGTGATGCCCAGTTGCTGCTCGCCGTCCTTCAGCGCGGCGGCGATGCCGTTGAGCACCACTTCGAACGGGATGCCACGGTCGGTGTGGGTCTGCGGATCGAAGAACGGTTCGGTGTGGATCACGTTCTGTTCTTTGCAGCGCAGCAGGTAGGCCCAGGTCAGGTCGTAGAAATCCTGGGAGGTGCGCAGCACGTCGGCGCCCTGGTAATACAGGTCGAGGAATTCCTGCAGGTTGTTGAAGGCGTAAGCCTTGCGCAGGGTTTCGACGTCGCTCCACGGCAGGGCGATCTTGTTGCGTTCGGCCAGGGCGAACAGCAGTTCGGGCTCCAGCGAGCCTTCGAGGTGCAGGTGCAGTTCGGCCTTGGGCAGGGCGTTGAGCCAGTCGTACATATTCTTTTCTCATCAGGTGCAATGACGGCATTCTACAGATGCCCGCCGAAACAATTGGCAAAACCTGACCAACCGATCCATCACACCGCTTCTTGCTCCCGGCGATAGGCGTAGGTATCGGCGAAGCGCGACAGCAGGAATTCGGCGCAGGTGGTGGTCGGATATTTCGCCGGATGGTGTGCGTCCTGGCAACCGGGCAGGCACTCGATGCGGGTGTCCGGGTGCGGTTCGGCGAAGAACGGCATCGAGTAGCGATCCACGCCGAGCGGGCTGATCACCCGGTGCGGAGTCGAGCGATAACGGTCGTTGCTCCAGCGCGCCATCATGTCGCCAAGGTTGACCACGAACGTGCCGTCGATGGGCGGTGCGTCGATCCACTGGCCTTTGACGTTTTTCACCTGCAAGCCGCCGGCCGCGTCCTGATACAACAACGTGATGCAGCCGTAATCGGTGTGCGCCCCGGCACCTTGCTGTTCGGCGGAACTGGCGGTGTGGCGCGGCGGGTAGTGAATCATTCGCAGCACGCTGACCGGCTCGTTGAAGCGCGTGTCGAAGAAGTCGCGCTCGATGCCCAGCGCCAGAGTCATGGCCCGCAGCAGGGTTTGCGCAAGCGCTTGCATGTCGAGGTAGTGCTGTTCCATCAACGTTTCCCAGCCGGGAACGGCCGGATGACGGTTGGGACCGCGCAAGGGTTTTTCTGCCAGTACCTCGGGATGATTGGCCGGCAGGTGCAGGCCCATGTCGAAGGTTTCCTTGAGGTCGCTGGGTTTGTCCGGGTCGAGTTGTTCGGTGGCGATGGCGCCGTAGCCTCGGTGATGGACGGTCTGGGTGATGTCGATCTTGAGTTTTTCCGCGCTCGGCAGCGCGAAGAAGTGCCGGGCGTGATCGAGCAGGGATTCGATGCGCTGCGCAGAAATCGGGTGGCCCTTGATGTAGAAGAAGCCCCATTCGCGGCAGGCGTGGTCGATCTGTTCGGCGACGGCCGGCCAGGCGTTCTGGTCGTCGGAGTAGAGCGGCGAGATGTCGATGATCGGAAGTTGGTTCATTTCGAATGCTCTTCAGCGACCGCTCCCATCCAGGGAGGAGCGGTCAGGGTCAGGTGGTTACTTCGGCATCTCGGCCTTCATGCCTTCGACGTAGTAATTCATCGACGCCAGTTCGGCGTTGGTAGCGCTGACCCCCGCCGGGATTTTCTCGACGCCGGTCTGATCCTTGATCGGCCCGGTGAACGGTTGCAGCGCACCGCTCTTGATGTCGGCGATGATCTGCTCGGCTTCGGCCTTCACCGGTGCCGGCACCAGATCGCTGATCGGCAGTTCGACCGTGCCTTCCTTCAACCCGCCCCAGTAGTCCTGGGCTTTCCAGGTGTGGTCGATCACGCTCTGGGTCGCCTGAATGTAGTGCGGCGCCCAGTCGTTGACGATCGAGGTCAGCACCGCTTTCGGCCCGAAGTGCGCCATGTCCGAAGCGTAGCCCACGGCATACACACCGCGTCGCTCGGCGGCCTGGATCGGCGCCGGGCTGTCGGTGTGCTGGAACACCACGTCCACGCCCTGATCGATCAGCGCGTTGGCGGCATCGGCCTCTTTGCCGGGATCGAACCACGAGTTGACCCATACCACTTTGATCTCGGTGCCGGGGTTGTACTTGTTCAAGGCCAGCTGGATGGCGTTGATGTCGCGGATCACTTCGGGGATCGGGAACGAGGCGACGTAACCGATCTTTTTGGTCTTGGTCATCTTCGCCGCGAGGAAGCCACCGACGTAACGGCCCTCGTAGGTGCGCGCGAGATAGGTGCCGAGGTTCTTGTCCTGCTTGTAGCCGGTGGCGTGTTCGAAGGTCACCTTGGGAAACTGTTTGGCGACTTTCACCGTTGGGTTCATGTAGCCGAAAGAGGTGGTGAAGATCAGGTCGTAATTGTCCTTGGCCATGTTGCGGATCACCCGCTCGGCGTCGGCGCCTTCGGCGACATTTTCCACGTAGTTGGTGGTGATCTGCGTGCCGAGTTTTTCCGCCAGCGCCTTGCGCCCCTGTTCATGCTGATACGTCCAGCCGTGGTCGCCGATGGGGCCGATGTAGACGAAACCGACTTTCAGTGGATCGGCGGCACTGGCGCTCAGGCTGAGGCCAAGGCCCATGGCGATGCACAGCAGTGTTTGCAGTGGACGTTTTTGCATGAACGCGAACTCCCTTTTGTTGTGTGTGGGGAGGGCAATGCAAAAGACTGACCAAGCGGACAACAAATCGAGTCGAAATCGCGGCGGGGCCTTCGCGAGCAAGCTCGCTCCCATGTGGCAACACGTTGATCAGTGGGAGCGAGCCTGCTCGCGATGAGGCCGGCCGGGCCGAAAAAAGTGCATGTCCGTACAAGGACGCCATCCACTGGTGCGCTAAGGTGTAACGAAACGTTAGCGCCGCCCCGCAGTCAGTAGCTCATTCGCACTATTCGGCAAAAAGGCCCGTCATGTTCACCATCCTCAAGCAAGAAAGCTTTCTGCTGTTGGCCGTCATTGCCACCTGTGTTGCGTATCCGCTGGAGCACTGGCTGCTGCACAGCGGCCAGATCGTCGCGCTGACGGCCGGGCTGGTGCTGATTGCGTTCATCGTCGCCGCCTCGATGCGCGTCGCCCATCAGGCCGAATTGCTCGCGGAAAAAGTCGGCGACCCGTACGGCACGATGATCCTGACCCTGGCCGCCGTGCTGGTGGAAGTGGTGATTCTGGCGATCATGATGAGCAACGAAGCCTCGCCGACCCTGGTGCGCGACACGATCTATTCGGCGGTGATGCTCGACATCAACGGCATCCTCGGCCTCGCCGCGCTGATGGGCGGGATCAAGCATGGTGAGCAGTCCTACAACGATGACTCGGCCCGCAGCTACAGCGTGATGATCCTCACCGCCATGGGCGTGTCGATGGTGGTGCCGGAGTTCATCCCCGAGGCCAACTGGAAAATCTATTCGGCCTTCACCATCGGCGCGATGGTGCTGCTTTATGCGTTGTTCCTGCGCATGCAGGTCGGGCCGCACAGCTACTTTTTCAGCTACAGCTACCCGGACAAACGTCGCAAGAAAGAGCCCGTGGAACAAGAGCCGAAACCGGTCAGCCTGGCGCTGTCGATCGGCATTCTGGTGTTCGGTGTGGTGGTGATCGGCGCACTGGCCGAGGTGATGTCCAAGACCCTCGATCTGGGCCTGGAAGGGACGGGCGCACCGCCGGTGATCACGGCGATTCTGGTGGCGGCGATTTCGGCGGCGCCGGAGATTCTGACTGCGTTACGCGCGGCGTTGGCCAACCGCATGCAGTCGGTGGTCAACATTGCGATGGGTGCTTCGTTATCGACGGTGATCCTGACGGTGCCGGTGATGGAAGCGATGGCGCTCTACACGGGGCAGCCGTTTCAGATGGCGATGACGCCGGTGCAGACGGTGATGATCTTCATCACGCTGATCGTCAGCGCGATCAACCTCAATGACGGCGAGACCAATGCCATTGAGGGCATGACCCACTTTGTGCTGTTTGCGACGTTCATCATGTTGTCGCTGCTGGGGTTGTGATTGATCGTTCCCACGCTCTGCGTGGGAATGCCGCAAGGGACGCTCCGCGTCCAACGCTGGAACGCAGAGCGTCCCGTTATGCATTCCCACGCGGAGCGTGGGAACGATCAGAGGGGGGGAGATCAGGTGCCGGCAATCAACTGCCGAGCCGCCTGGCTGTGATCGGCAATCAGGCCTTTGAGATCCAGCCCTTCAACCTGCCCGTCAACCACACGCCACTTGCCGCCGACCATCACGCGATCCGCGCGGTCTGCGCCGCACAACAGCAGCGCCGAGATCGGGTCATGGCTGCCGGAGAAACGCAGCTCATCGAGCTTGAACAACGCCAGATCCGCCTGCTTGCCCACCGCCAGTTCACCGATATCGGTACGGCCCAACAGGCTCGCCGAACCCTTGGTCGCCCAGCCCAGCACACGTTCCGGAGTGATCTTTTCGGCGCCATAGCGCAGGCGCTGGATGTACAGAGCCTGACGCGCTTCGAGGATCATGTTCGACGCATCGTTGGACGCCGAACCATCCACACCGATACCGAACAACGCGCCGGCATCGGTCAGTTCGATGCTCGGGCAGATGCCGGACGCCAGACGCATGTTCGAGCTCGGGCAATGGCAGATACCGGTGCCCGCCGCGCCGAGACGGGCGATTTCGTCGGGGTTGAAGTGTATGCCGTGGGCCAGCCACGTGCGCGGGCCGAGCCAGCCGACGCTGTCCAGATAATCCACGGTGCGCAGGCCGAAGCGTTGCAGGCAGAAGTCTTCTTCGTCGAGGGTTTCGGCGAGGTGGGTGTGCAGACGCACATCAAGTTTGTTCGCCAGTTCGGCGCTGGCGGACATGATTTCCGGGGTCACCGAGAACGGCGAGCACGGTGCCAGGGCGATCTGGATTTGCGCGCCGTCGCCACGTTCGTGGTACTCGTGAATCAGGCGATGGCTGTCGTCGAGAATCACCTGGCCTTCCTGCACGGTCTGCTGCGGAGGCAGGCCGCCGTCCTTCTCGCCGAGGCTCATCGAACCTCGGGTGAGCATGGCGCGCATGCCCAGTTCGCGCACGCTTTCGACTTGCACGTCGATGGCGTTTTCCAGACCATCCGGGAACAGGTAATGGTGGTCGGCGGCGGTGGTGCAACCCGACAACAGCAACTCGGCCAGCGCGACTTTGGTGGCGAGGGCGAGTTTTTCAGGCGTCAGGCCCGCCCACACCGGGTAGAGGGTTTTCAGCCACGGGAACAACGGCTGATTGACCACCGGCGCCCAGGCGCGGGTCAGGGTCTGATAGAAGTGGTGATGGGTGTTGATCAGGCCCGGCAGGATCACGTGTTCACGGGCGTCGAACACTTCATTGCATGGGGCGGAAGGTTGCTGGCCGGCGCCGAGCACTTCGGTGATCACACCGTCTTGCAGCACCAGACCGCCACGGGCATCGAGACCGTTGGCCGTGAAAATGGCGAGGGGATTTTTTAACCAGATACGGGTCGCAGGCATTGTGGCCGGCTCCTCTGAAAGTGGGGTTCAGGGTTGCCAGCTCAGTGTTGCCCTGTCTGCTGATCCAGGGTCGCCGCGAGGGGCGAGGTGCGGAGTTTCGAACAAAATGTTGCGACGGGCAAGCCCAACCCGACCAGACACCGGGATAACCCTGCGGGGGCAAGCCCCCCACAGGGTTCAGTGATTACCAGGGAATGGTTTCACCCTTGTAGTTCACGAAATGATGGCCGCCCTTGCCGGCAAACGCGTCCACCTGATCCACCAGGCCACGGGTGCTGGTCTCCACGTCGATGTCGGCACCTTCGCCGCCCATGTCGGTTTTCACCCAGCCCGGATGCAGCGACAGCACCGTGAGTTTCTGCTCGCCCAACTGCGTGACGAAGCTGTTGGTCATCGAGTTCAGCGCCGCCTTGCTGGCCTTGTACAGCGCCAGTTCCGGCGCGTCGGGCATGGTCACACTGCCGAGCACCGAACTCATGAACGCCAGCACGCCGCTGCCGTCGCGGATCTGCCCGACAAAGCGCTGGGCCAGATTGATCGGTGCCACCGCGTTGGTGAAGAACAACTGACCGACTTCCGCCAGCGTCGCGCCGCCCGGAGTTTGCACGTCAGGGCCTTTGACCCCGGCGTTGACGAACAGCAGGTCAAAGGTCTCGCCCTTGAGCTTCTGGCTCAGGGCGATCACCGCTTGCTGGTCGTCCATGTCGAGTTTTTCGATTTGCACGTTGCCCAGTGCTTCGAGAGCCTCGGCGTTGGAAGGATTGCGAACCGTGGCGGTGACTTGCCAGCCGTCGGCCAGCAGGGTTTTCACCAGACCCAGGCCCAGGCCCCGGGAGGCGCCGATGATCAGTGCGTGCTTGGCAGGATTCAGTGCGGACATGATTGGCTTTCCTAGAAGGTTGAAAGATCACGGGTTCAATGGACAACGTTGACCGAGCCGATGTTGCAATTCCTGGCGCAACTCACCGAGCTCGGCCATGCGGGTTTCGACCAGCTTGAGTTTGTCTTGCAGCAGTTGCGTGACGGTGGTGTCGGGGTTTGGCGAGTGCCACAACGCGCCAACGCTGTTGCCAATCTCGCCAAGGGTAAAGCCCAGACGTTGCGCCGTTTTGATATAGAGCACCAGTTGCACCATCTCCGGCGGATAGTCGCGATAACCGTTGGCGCTGCGTTGCGCCGCGATCAATCCGCGCTCCTCGTAAAAACGCAGCGTGTCACGGCTGACATCGCAGGCCTGGGCTAACTCACCGATGCGCATCTTGCAGGTCTCGAAAGTGTTTGACCCTGGAGCATACTCCAGGCTTTACCGTAGTTGCTCCCTGAATTTTCGGAGCAAGGATGATGTGGACTTCAACGCAGTATCGGCAGGTGGTGCGCGGCAGCGCCTGGTATGACTTGATCGTGACGGCGGCGTTTGTCACGCCGTGGAGTTTTGCTGTACTGCATGGGTTGCTGACGGCGCTCAGTCAGGCGCTGGAGCTGCCCGGCGAGCTGCCGCCGTTCGAACCTGCGCATCTGTTGATAGCCAATTTGTTCGGTTCGGTGGTGTGCATGTGGGCGGTGCTGCGGATTCGTGATCCGCAGCCGGTTTATGGGCGCTATGACGCGGTGACGCGGTTTCTGTTCGCCGCGTGGATGACGTATGCCCTGGCCCACGGCGCCAGCTCGTTGGTGGTGGGTTTCCTGGTTCTCGAAGTGGCGTGGGGCATCGCTCAGGCGTTGCCGGTCCGGCCGCTGTCGCGAGCTGTAACGGCTTAGCGCCCGGCCTGCCACGGCTGCCCCAGTGACACCGGCGCATACAACCGCGTACGCAGCGCATCCCGCGACAACAACACCAGCACCAGAATCGTCGCGACGTACGGCAACATCGCCAGCAGACTCGAAGGAATCGCCAGCCCCAACCCCTGCGCCACCAGGTGCAGGATGCTGGCGAGTCCGAACAGATACGCGCCGAGCAGCAATCGCCACACCCGCCAACTGGCGAACACCACCAGCGCCAGCGCTATCCAGCCGCGTCCGGCGGTCATGTTCTCGGCCCACATCGGCGTGTACGCCAGCGACAGATAAGCGCCGGCCAGTCCGGCCATCGCCCCGCCGAACAATACCGCCAGTGTGCGCACGGTCAGCACCGGCAAACCCATGGCACTGGCCGCATCCGGGTTCTCGCCGACCGCTTGAACGATCAGCCCGACACGGCTTTTCACGATCACCCACGCCACCAGCGCAAACAGCGCGAATGACAGGTAAACCAGCAGGTCCTGGGCAAACAGCATGCGGCCGATCAGCGGGATTTCACTCAAGAATGGAATCGCCAGCGGCTCGAATCCCGCCAGCGGTTTGCCGACCCACGCCGCGCCGACAAAGGTCGACAGGCCCACGCCAAAAATCGTCAGCGCCAGCCCGGTTGCCACCTGATTGGCGTTGAACACCAGCGCCACCAGCGCAAACAGCGATGACAACAGCATCCCGGCTAGCATCGCCAGCGCCACACCGAGCCACAGGTTGCCACTGTTGAACGCGACGATGAAACCGATCACCGCGCCAAACAGCATCATGCCTTCCTGACCGAGGTTGAGTACGCCGCTCTTCTCGCAGATCAGCTCACCCAGCGCCACCAACAGCAATGGCGTACCGCAGCGCACCATGGCATAGAAAATATTGCTCAGCAGATCGATATCCATCACAGCGCTCCGGCGGTTACGGCGGTGGTAGAAGTGCGCCGCACCCAGCGCAGGTTCAGGCGTGGCCGATAGAGGATCAGCACGTCACAGGCCAGCAGAAAAAACAGCATCATTCCCTGGAACAGCTGAGTGATCGCCTGCGGCAGATTCAGCGTCATCTGTGCGCTCTCGCCACCGATGTACAGCAGCGCCATCAACAGGCTGGAAAACAGAATACCGATCGGATTGAGCCGCCCGAGAAACGCCACAGTGATCGCCGCATAGCCGTAGCCCGGCGAGACCTGCGGCACCAGTTGGCCGATCGGCCCGGTGACTTCGCAGACACCGGCAAGCCCCGCCAATCCTCCGCTGATCAGCAGTGCGAGCCAGATCAGACGTTTCTCGCGAAACCCGACAAAACCTGCCGCACGCTTGTCCAGGCCCAGCACCTTGATCTGGAAACCGACGAAGCTTTTTTGCAGCAATACCCACACCGCGACCAATGCGAGCAAGGCGAAATACACGCCGATGTGTGCCCGACCGTCCTCCATCAACAGCGGCAGGCGGCTGGCATCGCTGAACATTGCCGACTCGGGAAAGTTGAACCCGGCCGGATCCTTCAGCGGCCCGTGTACGCAGAACAGCAGCAGGTTCAGCGCGATGTAATTGAGCATGATGCTGGTGAGGATTTCGTTGGCGTTGAAGCGCGTGCGCAACCAGGCGGTGAGGCCGGCCCACGCGGCGCCGGCGAACGTGCCAGTCAGCAGGATCAGCACCAGCGCCCAACGGCTTTGCACATCGATGATGTTCACCGCCAGCGCACTGCCGGCGAGGGCGCCGAGCAGCAATTGGCCTTCGGCGCCGATGTTCCAGATCCGCGCCTGATAGGCCACTGCGAGGCCCAACGCACACAACAGAATCGGCAGGGTTTTGACCAGCAGCTCGGAGACGCCGTACAGGTCACTGATCGGGGCGATCAACAAGGTGTGCAAAGTCTTCAGCGGATCATGGCCAAGGGCGACGAACAGCAAAGATCCGCAGACCAGCGTCAGCGCCGCCGCCAGCACCGGCGAGCACCACAGCATCAGGCGCGACTGCCGGCCACGGGGTTCGAGGGAAAGCAACATGGGAAAACTCCGTTAAACCGTGGCCGGTTGTGATTGAGGGGTGTCGAACTGGCCGGCCATCCAGCCGCCGACGTCGCTGAGGCGGGTCAGCGCCGTGTCCTGCAACGCTGACAGGCGCCCGCCGCACAGCGCGCCGAGGCGGTCGCTGATCTGGAACAGTTCGTCGAGGTCTTCGGAGATCACCAGAATCGCCGCCCCGGCATCGCGCAGGGCAATCAGCGCGCGGTGGATGGTGGCCGCCGCGCCGACATCCACGCCCCAGGTCGGGTGCGCGGCGATCAGCAGTTTCGGTTGCTGGAGGATTTCCCGGCCGAGGATGAATTTCTGCAGGTTGCCGCCGGACAGGCTGCGGGCGGCGGTCTGGGTGTCCGGGGTTTTCACGCCGAAGCGCTGGATGATCGTTCGGGCGAGGGTTTCGACCTTGCCGCGCTCTATCAAGCCGTGGCTGACCAGGCCTTGTTGAAAAGCGGTGAGCAGGGCGTTGTCCGCCAGGCTCATGTCCGGCACCGCGCCATGCCCGAGGCGTTCGGCGGGGACGAACGCCAGGCCGAGTTTGCGTCGCGCATCCGGGCGCCGATCGGCGACGGGGTGTTCTCGGAAACGGATGGTTGCCGCTGATTCGCGGGGCAACGTTTGTTCGCCGCTGAGCAAGGCGAGTAACTCGTCCTGACCGTTGCCCGCCACGCCGGCGATGCCGACGATTTCACCGCTGCGCACCTGCAGATCGATGTCGCTCAGGGAGCAGCCGAACGGATCCGGGTTGTGCCAGTTCAATCCACTGACCTGCAAGAACGCCACGCCACCGGTGACCTTCGTGAACTCGCCGATCAATGTCGCGGCTTCTCCCACCATCAATTGCGCCAGTTGCCGATCAGTGCAGTCGGCCGGTACGCAATGCCCGGCCACTCGGCCACCACGCAATACCGTGGCGCTGTGGCACAAGGCGCGCACCTCGCCGAGTTTGTGGCTGATGAACAGAATGCTGCAGCCCTCGGCCGCGAGCCGGCGCAGGGTGATGAACAACTCGTCGGCTTCCTGCGGCGTGAGCACCGAGGTCGGCTCATCGAGAATCAGCAGGCGAATGTCCTGCATCAGGCAACGAACGATCTCGACTCGTTGCCGCTCGCCGATCGACAGGCTGTGGACAAGTCGCTGGGGTTCCAGCGCCATGCCATATCGGCGCGACACTTCACGGATTTTCGCCTCAAGCTGTTTCGGCGAACCGGCCGCTGCACCCATCGCCAATGCAATGTTTTGCGCCACGCTCAAAGTCTCGAACAGCGAGAAGTGCTGGAACACCATGCCGATGCCCAACTGCCGCGCCTGGGCCGGATTGCGCATGCTCACCGGTTGACCCTGCCACAGCATCTCGCCCGAATCGGCCTGGGTGACGCCGTAGATGATCTTCATCAACGTGCTTTTGCCTGCACCGTTTTCACCGAGCAGCGCGTGGATTTCACCGGGGGCGATGCTCAGGTCGATGGCGTCATTGGCGAGGCAACCGGGATAACGTTTGCTGATGTGGCGCAGTTGCAGGCGCGGTGTGGACGTGGGGTTTGGCATGACAGGCTCGGGTCGCTTGGAGTTGTGCCTGTGGATAAAGCAATTTCCTGGCCATTGAGTCAGGAACGCAGGCGACTGCTGTTTGCCAGCCTGTGGCGTAGAGCCTGTGAAATGAATTCGACGTCTTGCGCGGCACCACTTGAGGGCAAAGCCTTTGATCAGGCTCCAGTTTTGCCCGCACCGGGCTGATCAAAAAACGAACAACCTCGCCAAAGCCATGCAGAACCTGCGACTGCGCCAGCCATGAACGGCTTATCCACAGGTTGCTCCACAGTATTTGTGCGCAAGACAAAATCGCGGGCATAAGCACTGCCGGGCTTTCTTCTAAAAGCGATAAACAACGCTAAGCGATTGTTTTTACGTGAAATTGTTCGTTGTGATGGGCGATTGGACGAAAAGTGAGCAAATCCCGCAAAGCCACGTGACAGAAGGGTTACAGCCTCCTGTGCTCAGGTTATCCACAGCCGGGTGCACAGCGGATGTGGGCAAGTCTCGGGTATAAGCAAATCGGCTTGTGCCCTAAAAAATGGCGGGGCTTCAACGCTGCAGCAGGATTCGCCCACGGCTCAGATCGGCCAACTGATTCTGCAACTGCTCGATGTGCGCTTCACCCACGGCCAGTTGCAGCTCGACACCATTGGCGGTGAAGTTTTCCTCGACCACCAATCCGCCCAGATCCGCGACCCGCAGTTTAACCAGCGCCAGTTCGCCAAAGGCGCAGGCGCAACGCACGGGCACGCGACTGATCAACTCGATCTTCGGCGCTGCCTGCAGGCATTTGTTGGCGCCGCCGCCATAGGCCCGGGCCAGACCGCCGGTGCCCAGTTGAATGCCGCCGTACCAACGGATCACCAGCACCGCGACCTGATCGCAGTCCTGCGCTTCGATGGCCGCGAGAATCGGTCGCCCGGCAGTGCCGCCGGGTTCACCGTCGTCGTTGCTGCGGTATTGATCGCCTAGCTTCCACGCCCAGCAATTGTGCGAAGCGTTCAAGTCGCTGTGCTGCTCGATGAAGGCTTGCGCCTCAGCGGGGCTGCCGATCGGCGCGGCGAAGGTGATGAAACGGCTTTTGCGAATCTCTTCGCGGAATTCGCAAAAGCCGCTGAGGGTGAATGGCATAAAACGACTTATATAGAAGAAGTGAGGCCGCAGCCTTTGAGGATGATGCGGATCAGATTGTTGCCGGCGTCTTCCATGTCCTGTTTGGTCAACTTGCTGCGACCGGTCACGCGGCAGATCTGGGTGGCGAAGTCGGCGTAATGCTGGGTGCTGCCCCACAACAGGAAGATCAAGTGCACCGGGTCGACCGGGTCCATCTTGCCCGCGTCGATCCAGGCCTGGAACACCCCGGCGCGGCCCTGGAACCAGGCGCGGTAATCCTGGTTGAAATATTCGGTCAGGCATTCGCCGCCGCTGATCACTTCCATCGCAAAGATCCGCGATGCTTGCGGCTGGCGACGGGAGAATTCCATTTTCGCTCGGATGTAGCGGGTCAGCGCTTCGGCCGGATCGTCCTCGGCCGTCAGGGTGTTGAAGGTGCTGTCCCACAATTGAAGGATGTTGCTCAGCACCGCCACGTACAGTCCCAGTTTGTTGGTGAAGTAGTAATGCAGATTCGCCTTGGGCAGTCCGGCCTTGGTGGCGATGGTGTTCATGCTCGTGCCTTTGTACCCGTGACGGGCGAACTCGTCTTCGGCGGCTTTGATGATGGTCTCTTCGTTCTTCTGACGAATGCGGCTGGCAGGTTTGCCGCCGTGAGCGGGGACTTCAAAGGTCATAGGCACTTCCGGGTTGGTCTGTGGGGTGCAACCAGTTGCGTTGATAGCGCAACCACCGGCGCGGGACAAGCCCCGGGCGAATAAAACCCCGGTCGTCAGCGGGTGGCTGCGAGGCTTTCGAGAAAGCTTTCCAGTACCAGATGAGGGCGGCGGCCCTTGCGGGTGACCGAAGCCAGGCTCAAATCATAGAAACGGGTGCTGGCCTTGAGTGCGCGCAAGCGACCTTGTTGAACCCAGAGACTGGCGTAGTGATCCGGCAGGTAGCCGATGTAACGCCCGGTCAGAATCAGGAACGCCATGCCTTCGCGGTCGGAAGCGCTGGCGGTGCAATTGAGGGCCTGATAGTGCGCCTGGATCTCTGCCGGCAAACGGAAGGTCGGGGCGATGGCGTCCTGACTGTTCAAGCGCTCGTCATCCAGCTGTTTATCGTCGACGTAAAACAAAGGATGACCAACTGCGCAGTAGAGAAGCGAACGTTCGCTGTACAGCGGTTGGTATTCCAGTCCCGACAACGCGCTGGCCTGCGGCACCACGCCGACATGCAGGCGTCCGTCGAGTACGCCTTGTTCGACTTCGTTGGGGGCGATCATGCGGATCTGGATCTGCACGTCCGGCCCGCGCTCCTTCAATTGCGCGAGCGCGTGGGTGATGCGCATGTGGGGCAGGGTGACGAGGTTGTCGGTCAGGCCGATGATCAGCTCGCCGCGCAAGTGCTGGTGCAGGCCGTTGACCTCAGTGCGAAAACTCTCCAGTGCACTCAACAGCTGCAGCGCCGACTGGTAAACCTCCCGACCCTCTTCGGTCAGGGAGAAACCGGCGCGCCCGCGTTGGCACAGACGCAGGCCGAGACGTTGTTCCAGATCACTCATCTGCTGGCTGATCGCCGAGCGACCGATGCCGAGCACGGTTTCCGCCGCCGAGAAGCCGCCGCACTCCACCACGCTGCGAAAAATCCGCAGCAGGCGAATGTCAAAGTCACTGACCTGGGCCAGTGGATCGGGGCGGCGGCTGCTCATGCTGGTGTTCTCATTGTTTAGCAGAGTTCTAACTGAAGGTTAGAAGAGTTGAATTTCACCGACTTTATCCCCGTGGCAATTTACCTGCAACAACGCTTTCTATCTCTCTGAAGCTTATTGCCCTGCGAGGTTTTGCCCGATGAACATGCCTGAAAACGCGCCGTCGCCACTGGCCAGCCAACTGAAGCTGGACGCGCACTGGATGCCGTACACCGCCAACCGCAACTTCCAGCGCGACCCGCGCCTGATCGTTGGTGCCGAAGGCAGCTGGCTGATCGACGACAAGGGCCGCAAGGTATACGACTCGCTGTCCGGTCTGTGGACCTGCGGCGCCGGGCATACCCGCAAGGAAATCCAGGAAGCGGTGGCCAAGCAGTTGGGCACCCTCGATTACTCGCCGGGCTTCCAGTACGGCCACCCGCTGTCGTTCCAGTTGGCGGAGAAAATCACCGACCTGACGCCGGGCAACCTGAATCACGTGTTCTTCACTGACTCCGGTTCCGAGTGCGCCGATACCGCGGTGAAAATGGTCCGTGCCTACTGGCGCCTGAAAGGCCAGTCGACCAAGACCAAAATGATCGGCCGCGCCCGTGGCTACCACGGCGTGAACATCGCCGGCACCAGCCTCGGTGGCGTCAACGGCAACCGCAAGCTGTTCGGTCAGGCGATGATGGACGTCGATCACCTGCCGCACACTCTGCTGGCGAGCAATGCGTTCTCCCGTGGCATGCCGGAGCAGGGTGGTATCGCCCTGGCCGATGAGCTGCTGAAACTGATCGAGCTGCACGATGCTTCGAACATCGCAGCGGTGTTCGTTGAGCCGATGGCCGGCTCCGCTGGTGTGCTGGTTCCGCCACAGGGCTACCTCAAGCGTCTGCGTGAAATCTGCGACCAGCACAACATCCTGCTGGTATTCGACGAAGTGATTACCGGGTTCGGCCGTACCGGCACCATGTTCGGCGCCACCACGTTCGGCGTGACCCCGGACCTGATGTGCATCGCCAAGCAAGTCACCAACGGCGCGATCCCGATGGGCGCGGTGATTGCCAGCTCCGAGATCTACCAGACCTTCATGAACCAGCCGACCCCGGAATACGCCGTGGAATTCCCGCACGGCTACACCTACTCGGCGCACCCGGTGGCTTGCGCCGCAGGTCTCGCGGCACTCGACCTGCTGCAAAAGGAAAACCTGGTACAGAGCGTGGCCGAAGTCGCACCGCATTTCGAAAATACTCTGCATGGTCTGAAAGGCGCGAAGAACGTCATCGACATTCGCAACTTCGGCCTGGCCGGTGCGATCCAGATTGCGGGCCGTGACGGCGACGCCATCGTGCGTCCATTCGAAGCCGGCATGGCGTTGTGGAAAGCCGGGTTCTACGTGCGCTTCGGTGGCGACACCCTGCAGTTCGGCCCAACCTTCAACAGCAAGCCGCAGGACCTTGATCGTCTGTTCGACGCGGTCGGCGAAGTGCTGAACAAGCTCGACTGATTTTTCCTTCTATATAGATACGCCAATAGCAGGCGCCCTTCCGGGCGTCTGCGCACAAGAATTCAGGAGTTCCCCGATGAGCGTTATCCCGCATTTGATCAATGGCGAACTGGTGACCGAGAACGGTCGCGCGGTCGATGTGTTCAACCCGTCCACCGGTCAGGCTATCCACAAGCTGCCACTGGCCAGCCGCGAAACCATCCAGCACGCCATCGACGCCGCCAAGGCTGCGTTCCCGGCCTGGCGCAACACGCCACCGGCCAAACGTGCCCAGGTGATGTTCCGTTTCAAGCAACTGCTGGAGCAGAACGAAGCGCGCATCGCGCAATTGATCAGCGAAGAACACGGCAAGACCCTGGAAGACGCTGCCGGTGAACTGAAGCGTGGTATCGAAAACGTCGAGTTCGCCTGCGCAGCGCCGGAAATCCTCAAGGGCGAGTACAGCCGCAACGTCGGCCCGAACATCGACGCTTGGTCGGACTTCCAGCCGCTGGGCGTGGTGGCCGGTATCACCCCGTTCAACTTCCCGGCGATGGTGCCGCTGTGGATGTATCCGCTGGCGATCGTTTGCGGCAACTGCTTCATCCTCAAGCCGTCCGAGCGTGATCCGAGCTCGACCCTGCTGATCGCGCAACTGCTGCTGGAAGCCGGTCTGCCGAAAGGTGTGCTGAGCGTGGTGCACGGTGACAAGACTGCGGTGGACGCGCTGATCGAAGCGCCGGAAGTCAAAGCGCTGAGCTTCGTGGGTTCGACGCCGATTGCCGAATACATCTATGCCGAAGGCACCAAACGCGGCAAACGCGTGCAGGCACTGGGCGGCGCGAAGAACCACGCGGTGCTGATGCCGGATGCGGATCTGGACAACGCGGTCAGCGCACTGATGGGCGCGGCTTACGGTTCTTGCGGCGAGCGCTGCATGGCGATTTCGGTAGCCGTGTGTGTGGGCGATCAGGTGGCTGACGCACTGGTGGCCAAACTGGTTCCACAGATCAAGGCGCTGAAAATCGGTGCCGGCACTTCTTGCGGTCTGGACATGGGGCCGCTGGTCACCGGTCAGGCGCGCGACAAGGTCAGCGGTTATGTCGAAGACGGCGTGGCAGCGGGCGCGACCCTGGTGGTCGACGGTCGTGGTCTGAGCGTTGCCGGTCATGAAGAAGGCTTCTTCCTGGGTGGCTGCCTGTTCGACAACGTCACGCCTGAGATGCGCATCTATAAAGAAGAGATCTTCGGGCCGGTGCTGTGCGTCGTCCGGGTGAACAGCCTGGAAGAGGCGATGCAACTGATCAACGATCACGAATACGGCAACGGCACTTGCATCTTCACCCGTGACGGTGAAGCGGCGCGTCTGTTCTGCGACGAGATCGAAGTCGGCATGGTCGGCGTCAACGTTCCATTGCCGGTGCCAGTGGCTTACCACAGCTTCGGTGGTTGGAAGCGTTCGCTGTTCGGCGATCTGCATGCCTATGGTCCGGATGGTGTGCGCTTCTATACCCGTCGCAAGGCGATCACCCAGCGCTGGCCGCAGCGTGCGAGCCATGAGGCTTCGCAATTCGCTTTCCCTAGCTTGTAAGTAGAAGGGCAGTGCAACGAAGGCCGACCTTTTAAGGTCGGCCTTCGCGTTTCGGGGCTTTTTTGACCGATATGACAGATTTATGAAAATAAGGGTTGACGGCAAATTCTGAGTCTCTATAATTCGCCCCACTTCCGGCGCAGTCGAAACGGAAAACTCCTTGAGATTCAATGAGTTAAGTAGGTTTCGAAG
>NZ_POHV01000038.1:0-69876 GCF_002884345.1 Pseudomonas sp. GW456-12-10-14-LB2 | reverse complement strand
AGTACCGCTTTTGATCGCAGGGCCCGTCGGCAGGCTGAGTGGAGGGATTGATCCGGGGGTGGGAGCGTAGCGACCGTTTGGCGAAGCCAAACACATCGAGAGGAGGTGCAGCGAAGCAAACCGTAGGCGATGCCCCCGGATCAATCCCGGAGCGAAGGAACCACGAGCCTCAGCGAGGGGCCGTACGTCAGGGTTAGAGACCTTTTGGTTACTTTTGGGGCGTTTGCCAAAAGTGACCCGCCGTAAGGGCGGAACCCTAAGAGGCCGTTACCGCAGCAACGGATCTGCCCACAAAATTGACTAAATTCCCCAACCCATGGTCTCCTACACAACTTGTTACGGGTGCCCTTCACAGGGTGAAACGGGAAACCGGTGAATCATGTGCTTTACTCTAAAGCCATGTCAGTCCGGTGCTGCCCCCGCAACGGTAAGCGAGCGAAGCGTCAGATCCACTGTGCCCAAGGGCATGGGAAGGTGACGCTTGCAGGTCGGCCAGACGCCAACCCCTCGTGAGCCCGGAGACCGGCCCGCAACACACAGTGCGCGTCTTGCGTTACTGAACATAACAAACCCGCGGTGGGCGGGCGCTGTTCGAACCTCTGCGTGCCCGGCCGCAGGGGTTTTCATGCGCTCTATTCACCCGCTGACACTCCAGAGGGAAGCGCCATGTCGATCATCAGCAGCACCGGCAGCAATTCGGACAAGATCTCCAGCACCACCACCCTGAGCCAACGCCTGACCGCCGCCGTCTGCGCGTCGATTCTCGGTGCGTGCCTTGTGTATTTCGCCGGTTTCTCGCACATCGAAGCGGTACACAACGCCGCCCACGATACCCGCCACAGCGCCGCGTTCCCGTGCCACTGAGACCTGACGACATGATCAAGCGTATTGCGCAGACCGCAGGTTTCACCGGCCTTCTGGCCGCCCTGCTCCTGACGTTGCTGCAAAGCTTCTGGGTTTCGCCGCTGATTTTGCAGGCCGAAACCTTCGAGAAAGCCGAACCGGTTGCCGAAGTTCACGAACACGCCGCCGGCACCGCCGCCCACACCCACGATGCCGAAGCCTGGGAGCCGGAAGACGGCTGGCAGCGCGTGGTCTCCACCACTGGCGGCAACCTGGTGGTTGCCGTGGGTTTCGCCCTGATGCTGGCGGGCCTGTACACCCTGCGTGCGCCGACCAAGACTTCGCAAGGTTTGCTCTGGGGCCTGGCCGGTTACGCGACCTTCGTGCTCGCCCCGACCATGGGCCTGCCACCTGAGCTGCCGGGCACTGCCGCTGCGGATCTGGCCTCGCGGCAGATGTGGTGGATCGGCACTGCGGCCTCCACCGCTGTCGGCCTGGCCTTGATCGCCTTCAGCCGTAACTGGCTGATGAAGATCCTCGGCGTGGCGATCCTTGCCGTGCCGCACGTGATCGGCGCGCCGCAACCGGAAGTGCATTCGATGCTCGCTCCGGAAGCCTTGGAAGCCCAGTTCAAAATCGCTTCGCAGCTGACCAACATTGCGTTCTGGCTGGCCCTGGGCCTGATCAGCGCCTGGTTGTTCCGCCGCAAAAGCGAAGGTCAGTACCACGCATGACCGATGACAGCGCAGCGCCGACCTTCGTGGTCGGCCTGGGCTGCCAGCGCGGCTGCCCGGCCAGCACGCTGCGCGCCTTGCTTGATCAGGCATTACAGGCACATCGAATTGATCTGGAGAAGGTCAAGGCGCTGGCCAGCATCGACCTCAAGCGCGACGAACCTGGCCTGCAGGAACTCGCCGCCCAACTGGCGCTGCCGTTGCTGTATTTCAGCAGCGAGGAACTGGCCAGTTATCAGCAACGTTTGAGTCACCATTCGCAGATCGCCTTCGAACGCACCGGTTGCTACGGCGTAGCGGAAAGTGCTGCTCTGGCGCTCGCCGAACAGTTGATCAGTGGCCCGGCAAAACTGCTGATTTCCCGGCAAAAGTACGCTCAGGCAACTCTGGCATTGGCCGGCGCGGCGTAAATTCCCGATAATCCCCGCTTTCGATCATGAGCGTTCTTCATCTCAAGGGCTGGTGAAGCACTGCCCTGCCCCTTTTTTACAGGATCCAACGATGACCGTTTACTTCATCGGCGCCGGCCCCGGCGACCCGGAATTGATCACTGTCAAAGGCCAGCGGCTGATCCGCAGTTGCCCGGTGATCATCTACGCAGGTTCGCTGGTGCCGACGGCGGTGCTGGAAGGTCATTGCGCTGAAACCGTGGTCAACAGCGCCGAACTGCACCTGGAGCAGATCATCGACCTGATCAAGACCGCCCACGCCAAGGGCCAGAATGTGGCGCGGGTACATTCGGGGGATCCGAGTCTGTATGGCGCCATTGGCGAGCAGATTCGTTATCTGCGTGAGCTGGATATTCCGTTCGAGATCATTCCCGGCGTGACCGCCACCGCCGCGTGCGCCGCGCTGTTGGGCGCAGAACTGACCCTGCCGGACATCTCGCAAAGCGTGATTCTGACCCGTTATGCGGACAAGACCGCGATGCCTGTCGGTGAAGAGCTCGGCAATCTGGCGCAGCACGGGGCGACCATGGCGATTCATCTGGGGGTCAATCATCTGGAGAAGATCCTGGCTGAGCTGCTGCCGCATTACGGCGCGGATTGCCCGATCGCGGTGATTCACCGGGCGACGTGGCCGGATCAGGACTGGGTGGTCGGGACGCTGGAGGATATTGCCGGCAAGGTGGCGGCCAAGGGGTTTCGGCGTACGGCGTTGATTCTGGTTGGGCGGGTGTTGGGTAGCGATCACTTTAGCGAGTCGTCGCTGTATCGCGCGGGGCATGCGCACCTTTATCGACCGTGAATGGGACGCGGAGCGTCCCGGGCTGCATTCCCACGCGGACGGTTCGACGCCTCGACGTGGGAACGATCAACGCATAAAAAAACGGCGCTCACGGGGCGCCGTTTTTCATGCCGCAGCGAACACCTTAGTAGTAGGCGTTTTCTTTCTGCGTGTGGTCGGTCACGTCGCGAACGCCCTTGAGCTCCGGAATACGCTCGAGCAGGGTGCGCTCGATGCCTTCCTTCAGGGTCACGTCCGCCTGGCCGCAGCCCTGGCAACCGCCGCCGAACTGCAGCACGGCAATGCCGTCTTCAACGACGTCGATCAGGCTGACCTGACCGCCGTGGCTGGCCAGCCCCGGGTTGATTTCGGTTTGCAGGTAGTAGTTGATGCGCTCGTTGATCGGGCTGTCGGCGTTGACCATCGGGACTTTGGCGTTTGGCGCCTTGATGGTCAGCTGGCCGCCCATGCGGTCGGTGGCGTAGTCGACGACGGCATCATCGAGAAACGCTTCGCTAAACGAGTCGATGTAAGCGGTGAAGCTTTTCAGCCCCAGCGCCGTGTCTTCAGGTTTCTCTTCGCCCGGCTTGCAGTAGGCAATGCAGGTTTCGGCGTACTGGGTGCCAGGCTGGGTGATGAAAACGCGGATGCCGATGCCCGGGGTGTTCTGCTTGGAGAGCAGATCGGCCAGGTAATCATGGGCGGCGTCGGTAATGGTAATAGCGGTCATGGAGACTCCTCGCAGGCTTGAGGCGGAGTTTACGCCAATCGGCGCGCGGCACAAAGTCCTAGTATTTACGTAGGAATAGTTCGCAAATCGGCTAGGTGCCAGGTTCACCGTCAATCCGCGCTTTAAGCCATTGATAACTGCGTTTTTCCACCCATTCGTAGCTCAGCCACGAACCGATAGCGATGGCCAGCGCACAGACGACAAACATCAAATACGGGTTGATCCCGTAGCGTCGGGCCAGATAACCGCCGGCCGACAGCACCAGCACGTGCATCAGATACACCGAGTACGAACAGTCGCCCAGCAGCTTGAGCAGCCTGTTGCGCTCGACATACCGCTCCAGCGCCATACTGACCATGACCAGCACCGCACTGGGCACGCCCCAGTTCAGCAATCGGGGTTCCGGCGGCAGGTGATAGATCGCCAGCAACGCCGCGCCGATCCCCAATAAGGGCAGCCAAAGCGCCGGGCCGATCCAGCCGCGACGGTAGAGCATGCCGATGCCGATCCCCAGCAGGAACTCATAAACGATGTCCGAGCGATAAAACTCGCTGACCCAGCCAAACCCGGTCCAGGCCTGGCACACCGCAAACAGCAGTGCGGCGACCACCAGCAAACGCACTTGCAGCCGGAACAACAGCGCCCAGGCGAACAACACGTAGAACAGCATTTCGTAATTCAGGGTCCAGCCGACATTCAGGGTCGGATAGATCCCGTAGCCGCCGGGGTTTTCCGTCGGGATAAACAGCAACGACAGCAGCAAATGACTCCAGTCCACCGTCTGATCCGGCAGCAACGGCCGGGCGAACACCACCAGCAACGCCATGAGCACCGTGTAGAGCCAATACGCCGGGACAATACGGAACAGTCGATACAACAGAAACCGCGCCGGCGGCAGTGCCTTGCCTTCGGTGGACAGGAAAATCACCAGCCCGCTGATCACGAAAAAGATATCGACGCCCACGGCGCCCTTGTCGATGAACAGCTGCCCTATTGGCCCGCGCGCCTCGAAATCGAAGAAAATCTGCATGAAGTGATGGCAGACCACCGCCCACGCGGCGA
Organism: Pseudomonas sp. GW456-12-10-14-LB2; assembly: GCF_002884345.1. NCBI lineage: Bacteria > Pseudomonadati > Pseudomonadota > Gammaproteobacteria > Pseudomonadales > Pseudomonadaceae > Pseudomonas > Pseudomonas sp. GW456-12-10-14-LB2. Next base: position 65,280 of record NZ_POHV01000038.1, on the reverse strand, counting down.
GCGCTCGCAGGGCCTGCACTGAAATCAACATCGATGGCGCTCCCGATCCCGTACTTCACAGGATTGGGACAACCGCCATCGCTCAAACGATCAAAGATTCTCGTACCGGTTCATGTCCAGCACGCCCTCTTCCACCGGATCGGTTTCGTGGATGTACTGGCTCAGGTCATGGAAATAGAACCAGAACTGCGGATGGCTGCGGCGGATGCCCCAACGTTCGACGATTTTCTCGAACTGCGCCGCGTCCCTTGCACCTTCCATGGCATCGACAAACGCCGGCACCTGATCCGCCGGGATGTTGAACATGAAATTCGGGTAGCTGCTGAGCACGCCCGGATAAATCGTCAGCGTGTCCAGCCCTGGCTGATAACGCAGGGATTCACCGAGCAGGAACGCCACGTTGCTGTGGGCGCGGTTGCGCAGCAGGCTGTAGACCTCGCGTTTGCCGCTGCGGGTTTCGACCCGCAGCATCGTCGCTTCCGGCAATTGATCGATCACTTTCAGGCCCGCTGCCGGGCGCGAGGTCAGGCGACTCAGCGCCTGCTCGGCGTTCTGCAGGGCCGGGTCGATGTTCGGGCGTGAGCAATAGGCATCTTCGCAGCGGTTGATCGGATCCGGACGCGCGTTGAGATCGCCGTAGCGCGCCAGCAATTGCATGGCGAAATCGCGTTTCGGGTCTTTCTCGTCGAGTTTCAGCGCGGTCGGCTTGTCGTCATCGATGGCTTCGTAATCGAGCCACATCTTGAACTGGCCGCTGCTCTGGTACCAATCGTCGAGGTAACCCTCGCGGGAATCGGCGGGCATCAGGCGCAGGAAATTCTGCTCGGCGCCGTTGCGGATCAGGTCGAAATACAAGCGCGTTTGCGCCTGATGGGAGACGTTGCCGAACACATCGAAATTCACCGCCAACTGGTAATAGGTGCGCTCCAGCAGAGGGTAGTCGAACAGCCACATGGTCTGCGGAACTTCGCCGATCAGGCCTTTGGTCACTGAGGCGCTGTCGAAGTGGCGGAAGATGCTGAGCAAGGCGTTGTCGTTGCCGGCCCAGAGGGTCGACCAGCTCGGCGCCGGCAGGTCGGCGTAGCTGTCACGGCGCAGGGCTTCGTATTTGTTTCGCTTGTTGCGGTAGTTGTGCCACAGGCTCAGGACACTGCCGACGTCGTCGTTCTGCCCCGGCATGGCCAGCAACGGCGTGGCCTGGCCGCGATAGTTCGGGTCGGTGATGTACAGGTCGTGTTCCGGGGCCTGAAACAGCGCCCAGAAGTTGTCGCGGATCACGTCGGTCGCGATCTGTCCACGGCACACCGGGCCGCGAATGAAGGTGCGCACGAAGTATTCGGCGTTATCGAGCATGAACTGATAACGCGCCTGCGCCGGGATCGCCTCGAAGGTCGCGAACGGGTTGGCCCGGCTCTGTGGCCCGTAGCCCGGCAAGGCGTTGACCTGCCAGTTGCCGTTGTAGAACAGGCTTTTGACCCGCGCCATCTTCGCCGCGCTCAGCGGATAGGTGATGTGGGTCTTGTGCACGATCACGCCCTGCACCGGCCACAGGCGGTAATACACCTGGGTGCCCGGATCGTCGTTCGGGCGACGGGTGGCGATCAGATCGATCGGCTGGCCGGTCGGTGTGCGCGAACGCACCCACTGGAAGTAATGCCCCGGCTCGCCGTCCTTGAAATAGATGTGCGCCAGGAACCAGTGCTCGTACAGCCAGCGCCCGACCAGACTTTCCCGTGCGCCGGGCTGGTTGAGCAGGTTTTCCCACTGGACGATCTGCATCGCTTCCTTGGTGCTCGGCGCCAGACCTTGCTCGTCGATAGGGGCGCCGGACGCCAGCCAGCGTTGCAGCGTCTGGTATTGCTGATCGGTCAGGCCGGTCACCGCCAGCGGCATGCCCTCTTTCGGGTGGGCGCCGACATAGCCGTCGAATTCGGCGGGCATCGCGCACAGGTTCTCGCGGTTGAGGCCCAGCACGATGTCTTCCGGCAGTTTGGCGTTGGGTGTCAGCGGCGTTTTGTGTCCCAACTCCAGCATGCGTGCCATCAGAGCGGCCTGACTGCCTTGGGCGTCGAGTACCGAATAAAAGTCTTTCTGCTGCCAGGCGCGTTTGCCGAAGGCGTCATAGAACAACCGGGTGGTCGGCGCCGCCTGGGTGCGTTCGCCATCGTAGACCGGCATCTTGCTCGCGCCACGGGCCGCGCCTTCGCCGCTGCCCAGGTTCAACTGACAGGCAGAGTCGTAGCACGCATGGCAGGCCACGCACTTCTCGGTGAAGATCGGCTGGATGTCTCGGGTGTAGGAGATAGAAGAAGAAATAGCGGGACTCTGCGCCGCCGCGCCAAAGCTTAAAAACAGCAATGCAATGCTGATGACGCGGTACGACATGTCCCTGATCCTGATCCTGAAGAAAAACGCCGCGATTCTACCGTTATGACGCCCGTACCAACATGAGCGATATTCATGCAAAAGCTCGACATGCTCTAAAACCGCACAGGTTTGTTATGATCCCGGCCCTTCGTCATGGTCTTTTTCGAGTAGTCCCAATGTCCGATCGCAGCGTTCGCCTTCAAGCTCTCAAGCAAGCTCTCAAAGAGCGCATCCTGATTCTCGACGGCGGCATGGGCACGATGATCCAGAGCTACAAGCTCGAAGAGCAGGATTATCGCGGCAAACGCTTCGCCGACTGGCCGAGCGACGTCAAGGGCAACAACGACCTGCTGGTCATTACCCGTCCTGACGTGATCGGCGGTATCGAGAAAGCCTACCTGGATGCCGGCGCCGACATCCTCGAGACCAACACCTTCAACGCCACCCGCATTTCCATGGCCGACTACGGCATGGAAGAACTGGCCTACGAACTCAACGTAGAAGGCGCACGACTGGCGCGCAAGGTCGCTGACGCCAAGACCGCCGAGAACCCGGACAAGCCGCGTTTCGTCGCCGGCGTGCTGGGCCCGACCAGCCGCACCTGCTCGCTGTCGCCGGACGTCAACAACCCGGGCTATCGCAACGTCACCTTCGATGAGCTGGTGGAAAACTACACCGAGGCCACCAAAGGCCTGATCGAGGGCGGCGCCGACCTGATCCTGATCGAAACCATCTTCGACACCCTCAACGCCAAAGCCGCGATCTTCGCCGTGCAAGGCGTGTTCGAAGAACTGGGCTTCGAGTTGCCGATCATGATCTCCGGCACCATCACCGACGCCTCCGGCCGGACCCTGTCGGGCCAGACCACCGAAGCGTTCTGGAACTCCGTGGCCCACGCCAAGCCGATTTCGGTGGGCCTGAACTGCGCCCTCGGCGCCCGCGAACTGCGTCCGTACCTGGAAGAGCTGTCGGACAAGGCCAGCACCCACGTATCTGCGCACCCGAACGCCGGCCTGCCGAACGAATTCGGCGAGTACGACGAGCTGCCGGTGGACACCGCCAAAGTCATCGAAGAATTCGCCCAGAGCGGTTTCCTCAACATTGTCGGCGGTTGCTGCGGCACCACGCCGGGCCATATCGAAGCCATCGCCAAAGCCGTCGCCGGTTACGCGCCACGGCAGATTCCGGACATTCCCAAGGCCTGCCGCCTGTCGGGTCTGGAACCGTTCACCATTGATCGCAGCTCGTTGTTCGTCAACGTCGGCGAGCGGACCAACATCACCGGTTCCGCAAAATTCGCCCGCCTGATCCGTGAAGACAACTACACCGAAGCCCTGGAAGTCGCCCTGCAACAGGTCGAGGCCGGCGCCCAGGTGATCGACATCAACATGGACGAGGGGATGCTCGATTCGAAGAAGGCCATGGTGACCTTCCTCAATCTGATTGCCGGCGAGCCGGACATCTCCCGCGTACCGATCATGATCGACTCCTCGAAGTGGGAAGTGATCGAAGCCGGCCTCAAGTGCATTCAGGGCAAGGGCATCGTCAACTCGATCAGCATGAAAGAAGGCGTCGAGCAGTTCATCCACCACGCCAAACTGTGCAAGCGCTACGGCGCCGCCGTGGTGGTGATGGCGTTCGACGAAGCCGGCCAGGCCGATACCGAAGCGCGCAAGAAAGAAATCTGCAAACGCTCCTACGACATTCTGGTCAACGAAGTCGGCTTCCCGCCGGAAGACATCATCTTCGACCCGAACATCTTCGCCGTGGCCACCGGCATCGAAGAACACAACAACTACGCTGTGGACTTCATCAACGCCTGTGCCTACATCCGCGACGAGCTGCCGTACGCCCTGAGCTCCGGCGGTGTGTCCAACGTGTCGTTCTCGTTCCGTGGCAACAACCCGGTGCGCGAGGCGATTCACTCGGTATTCCTGCTGTACGCGATCCGCGCCGGTCTGACGATGGGCATCGTCAACGCCGGTCAGTTGGAGATCTACGACCAGATCCCGCAGGAACTGCGCGACGCCGTTGAAGACGTGATCCTCAACCGCACGCCGGAAGGCACCGACGCCCTTCTCGCCATCGCCGACAAGTACAAGGGCGACGGCAGCGTCAAGGAAGCCGAAACCGAAGAATGGCGCAGCTGGGACGTCAACAAACGTCTGGAGCATGCGCTAGTCAAGGGCATCACCACCCACATCGTCGAAGACACCGAAGAATCCCGTCAGTCGTTCGCCCGCCCGATCGAAGTGATCGAAGGCCCGCTGATGTCCGGCATGAACATCGTCGGCGACCTGTTCGGGGCCGGCAAAATGTTCCTGCCACAGGTGGTGAAATCCGCCCGTGTGATGAAACAGGCCGTGGCCCACTTGATCCCGTTCATCGAACTGGAAAAAGGCGACAAGCCGGAAGCCAAGGGCAAGATCCTGATGGCCACCGTGAAAGGCGACGTGCACGACATCGGCAAGAACATCGTCGGCGTGGTGCTGGGTTGCAACGGCTATGACATCGTCGACCTCGGCGTGATGGTCCCGGCCGAGAAAATCCTGCAGGTGGCCAAGGAGCAGAAATGCGACATCATCGGCCTGTCCGGCCTGATCACTCCTTCGCTGGATGAAATGGTCCACGTAGCCCGCGAGATGCAGCGCCAGGACTTCCACCTGCCGCTGATGATCGGCGGCGCGACCACCTCCAAGGCGCACACGGCGGTGAAGATCGAGCCCAAGTACAGCAACGACGCGGTGGTCTACGTGACCGACGCCTCCCGCGCCGTGGGCGTGGCGACGCAGTTGCTGTCCAAGGAACTGAAAGCCGGATTCGTCCAGAAGACCCGCGAAGAGTACATCGACGTCCGCGAACGCACCGCCAACCGCAGCGCCCGTACCGAACGCCTGAGCTACGCCGCTTCGATCGCGAAAAAACCGCAGTTCGACTGGGCCACATACACCCCGGTCAAGCCGACTTTCACCGGCACCCGCGTGCTGGACAACATCGACCTCAACGTACTGGCCGAATACATCGACTGGACGCCGTTCTTCATCTCCTGGGATCTGGCCGGCAAGTTCCCGCGCATCCTTGAAGACGAAGTGGTCGGTGAAGCGGCAACCTCGCTGTACAAGGACGCCCGCGAGATGTTGACCAAGCTGATCGACGAGAAGCTGATCAGTGCCCGTGCAGTGTTCGGTTTCTGGCCGGCCAATCAGGTGCACGACGACGATATCGAGCTGTACGGCGATGACGGCAAGCCTATGGCCCGTCTGCATCACCTGCGTCAGCAGATCATCAAGACCGACGGCAAACCGAACTTCTCGCTGGCCGACTTCGTCGCGCCGAAGGACAGTGAAGTGACCGACTATGTCGGTGGTTTCATCACCACCGCTGGCATCGGCGCCGAGGAAGTGGCCAAGGCTTATCAGGACGCTGGCGACGACTACAACTCGATCATGGTCAAGGCCCTGGCCGACCGTCTGGCCGAAGCCTGCGCCGAGTGGCTGCACCAGCAGGTGCGTAAAGAGCACTGGGGCTACGCCAAGGATGAAGTCCTCGACAACGAGGCGCTGATCAAAGAGCAGTATTCCGGCATCCGCCCTGCCCCTGGCTACCCGGCGTGCCCGGACCACACCGAGAAGGCCACGCTGTTCGCCCTGCTCGACCCTGAGGCCCAGGAAATGCGCGCCGGTCGCAGCGGCGTGTTCCTCACCGAGCACTACGCGATGTTCCCGGCAGCAGCGGTCAGCGGCTGGTACTTCGCCCATCCGCAGGCGCAGTATTTTGCCGTGGGCAAAATCGACAAGGATCAGGTGCAGAGCTACACCTCGCGCAAAGGCCAGGAACTGAGCCTGACCGAACGCTGGCTGGCGCCGAACCTCGGCTACGACAACTGATTGACGCAATAAAGCCCCTGTCTCGGATGCACTGAGACAGGGGCTCGACTCCGTGACGCTCAGGTTACCTGACGTCCTCCTCTGGTTCGGACTCGCTGCCGGACCAGTCAACAAACTGATCGAATTCGGTATCGGTAAGCCAAAAATCGAGCGTCTCCCGCTTGATACCCAAAACCTGCTCACCACCCACTCTGTCGAGATGAGCCCTGAGTCGAATCAGACTGTCCGTCATCAAGGAACGCCAGTTGGGCGACATTCGCGTACCCGCCAGCAAAACGTCGTGGTTTCCGTCAAACGCCCTTGGCGGAATCTCTCTTATCGGGTTGTCTTCCAGGTTCAGCGAAAGCAGGCGCTCAGCCTGCAACACACCTTCCGGCCACTCGCGCAAGTCATTGCCATTCAAATGAAGGACTTCCAGTGTTGCGCTAACAGGCCCGTTGAACTGCCTCATATGATTGAAGCTCAACTCCAGCCAGCGCAACGCCGGTAATTGCTCGGCCGTGACTCCATTGAAAACCGTCAGACGGTTGTAGTTCAGCTTCAGCCATTTGAGCCGCGGCATGGGACCCAATGCGTCGACAACAGCCGGGAAATCGTTGAACCGGTTACCGATGAGCCCCAGTTCTTCCAGTCGCTCCATGCCAGCAATGACCGACGGCACTGCACTCAGCTCGTTGAGACCAAGATCCAGCCAGCGTATCCGGGAAAAAGCCTGAAGAAACTCTTGAACGTCTGCTCCGCTCAAACCGAGCCCCCTCAGGCTAAGCCCTTCCACGTGTGCAAACTCTGGAGACAGTCGAGGCAGTGTTCCCAATCTGGAGATATTGGCCAGATCCAGCGTTCGATCGCTACGCGCCGACGCCCCCAGCAGCCCCTTCCTCCAGCACTCCATGATTCTGAGCGAGGCCTCCCGGCGACCCTGTGACGTCGACCAGTGCCCTCCAAAAAGTGTGTTTCCTGATCGACGCGTAAAGATCCAGCCATTGAGCTGGCGTGTCATTGACTCCAATCTCTGATTCCAGTCTTCGATCCGCGCATTGACCTGTTCGACGCTTGCGTCCTGCAATAAACCCTCGGCCACTTCCTCGGCCTTTTCTTCGGTCAGGGATGGATGCACCCTGCGCAAACGCCGGGTAAACGCCGGAACATGATCCGTGAATGGTATTGGCGTGGGTATACGCATCAACCGGCCAGCCACCAGAGTGCCGTTCTCTAGCGGCCGACTGTCCTGCTCGGGCACATTTTCGAGCATGAATTGCGCCAGCGACCCCTGCGGCAGATCCAGCGCCAGTTCGCATCGCTGCTGCGCGACACGCAACTGCAAGCGTGCGTCATCGGTCAGTGGCGTCCCTGTCAGATTCATGTTCAGCACCCACTCATCGCGGGCCAGGGCCTGCCGTGGAATGTCGGAAATCAACGTATTACTCAGGTCCAGCCATCTCAGGTTGCGCAGATTGTCAGCGCCGAGCGGCCATTCCTGAAGACGCGTCCCCTTCAAATTGAGCAATTCGAGACGCCACATCCCGGTGACATCCAGGCGACTCACGGGATTGTCGGAAAGGTCCAGCTCAAGCAGCCGTGCAGAGCACTCCCGAGGGATCGGGTTGGTGACCAGGTGGTTGCCACTGAGGTCGAGGAATTCAAGTTCGGGAAAATTGCGCAGGAATCCGCGCATCTGTCCGAGGGTGGCGTGGGGCGCTTGAAGTCGCATCACCGTGACATGGGAGAAATCCGCCGAGAAACCAGGCAATGCTTCATCAGTGGCCAGATCCAGGTGGCGCAACGTCGGGTTTTCTTCGGCGAATGGCCTTTTTCGCCAGCACCTTTTGAGGCGGGTCGCGATCCGGTCTTTTTGCGCCCGGTTCGGTCCGGTATTGGCCCAATGGTCCAGGGTTTGTTCAAGCTCAAGCCATTGATGCCTCAGATCCTCCAGCAATTGAAGAATGTGCGCATCGCTTTTGCCTGTCCGAATCATCTTCAGGAGCACGCCGTTGGCCCTGGAAATGCTCAGATCCGGATAAAGGCTGAGCAATCTCACGACCAGCGAAGGATTCAGACCGGAGAGCCCGACCGCTCCTTCGCCGCTCGCGTAGTAGCCCACCAGATGCTCTCTGATCCGCTGCGGTGGCTTGAACTTGAGTGTCCTGCGGCCGTGCAGCGCTAGCATCGTGGCCGTATCGCCGGCATGCTCGGTAGCGTAAGCAGTGATGGCTCGCTGAAGATCACTCCCGCGGGCGGCTTCAGACAGGCCGAGGGCCTTTCGAAAGGGCTCGGGGAGCAGGCGCAAGACCGAGGCGTAAAAACCGTTTCCCGAGACCGGCAGCTCATTGAGCGCGACACCATGTTCATTGAATGCCTGATAGACCGGCCCCTTCTTGACCACGCTGCCTCGCACAGTCGCGCTTTCGTGACCGATGGAATCGATCTGTCTGCCATCGACGCGGCCCTCACGGATATCGAGCTGCATATCAGCGGACCAACCAGGCAACTTGCTCAAAGTGTGCAGGGCAAGACGACGTGTGTCAGCCGACATCATGTGCTCCATGTGCAGCCCGGCAAGCGCGCGAACCAGTCGACCGCGCCGCGCATACCATCGCGCCTCCTCAAGCATTGCTTCCGGCATGCGTCCGGTGCTGTACAAAATCGCCATGTCGTCAGCGTTGGCGTGGCGAAGAATCTCTTGCGCCGCGGCGTCGCTGAGTCCGGCGTAAGCGCGCTGCAACCTGTCAACCATGGGATCCGCGATGGCACTTTCCTGGAACAGGCTTTCGAACAGCGTCGGACGATTCGCCCGGGCGTAATCGGCCAGCAGATCCCGAAAAGCCTGAGGTCGCCATACCCGGTCACCCGCCTCCTTGTCACCGAATAACGCGGATATCTCGGACTCATCGAGGGCAGACAGGATTCTGGCGGGTAACTCACCATTGAGCACATGGCTGCGGCTCAGCCGGATCGGCGTTTTATTCGCCATCTCCGCCAATGGATGTTCCGAACCATAGCGGGTGGAAGGCCCGGTAAAGTCTGGGGTGTCATAGACCTTCAAAGTGCGCCTGACAGGCCAGCCCGGCAGTTCGATGATCAAGGGCAAGGCGTGTAAATAGCGATGATCGATGTCCAGATCGCCTGCCAATTGCTCGATGACTTGCACAACACCACGATCAGTATCGAACAGTCGCAAGGCATCCATGAGTTCCGGAGGCGGCGAAAGGTTATCCATGTGCATCTTGCGTAACGCGTTGTCGCTGACCCCGCTGATCTCACCGATCGTGAGAAGTTGTTCGTCTGTATACGCTTCAGTGATGTGTCCGATGCGCCGCAACAAGGTCTGCCGACTCCATTTCAGCGGGTTCTCGAGCGTATGGCGCCACGCTCCCGCCGCGTTGTGAGTCAGGACAGGCTGGTACGCATGCGGATTGTCGGGGTGCCTGATACACCAGCGCCCCAGCGCCCGGTCATACACCTGCTCATAGGTCTTGCCCTCGATCCGAATGAAGTGTCTGCCTTGTATCTCGTAACGCCCCAGCGCATCGGGCCGGACACCTGGATCGAAGCGGACCGTGCTTTCGTATCCCCCGAGATCGGACTTTCTCAATCGCGCATGGCCATCGGGACGCGTGACGGGATGCAGATCCTCGATAACCGGGGCCGCATCGACCAGCTTCAGTCGGGCCGCCCCCTTTGCCACGCCTCCCATCAAAGCGATCAACGCCAGATTGCTTGCAATATCCACCAGATGCGCGGTGGCAGCCTGTCGATCCCCTTCGCTCCACTCGATCACGCCCTCGATGGACTCTTCCAGAAGCTGGCAAGCCATGACCCCCATCATCACTTCGCCCAGCACGGGCACAAGCATCGAAACCGTGTTCAACACGAGCATGCCGCTGTTCAGCAATTTCGCGAACAGCGCCTTGCGAGCATTTGCATCGACATCCTCCACGGGCACGGCGTAACTGCGTGCATCTTCAAGCAGTTGCTCGCGATGACGTTCGAACAGGTAATCCCACAGGTCGATGTTGTCATCCCAGAAGCGCTGCCCCTTGAACGGCATGTTGACCGGGGCGAGAAACGGATCCTGGTTGGCAACCTGTCTGATCGCGGGCGCGGGTGGCACCAGATCGACAAGTGGGTTTGGTAAAGGGCTCAGCCCGTTGATCCAGTCATTGATCCGGGCAAGATAAGACGTGACCCTGCTGCTGAACGAGGCATCCGGTGCATTGTCAGTGAACTGACTGAAGTAGTACGCACGGTCGGCATAGGCTACGAATCTGCTGAAAAATCGTTGATATTGCGTCGGCGAGCCGTCATCGGACGACGCGCTTTTCCGGGCCGTGAATCGCCGTTTGAGGGAGGCTTCGAGTTGCCAGGTCTTGTATCGCTTCAGGGGGTGATGCGGATCATCGGGAATGTACAGAATCAGTTCTTCAGGGTCCTCGAACCTCTCACTGATTGCGAACCACAGACAACCGGTCAGGCGACGCCTCATCAGGCTCATTTCACAGAACCAGATACGCCGGCCGCCAAGCAGGGGCTGGCGCTCCCCATCGAGGATTTCCTGGATCGATGCATGATCCGCAGGCTCGATATCTCCTTGCAGCAGTGCCTGCTCGGCGGCCGCACGCAAGGCTGCTCTGCGCGCCGTTGTGAATAGTTCACGCAGGGTTTGATGGGCTGGCTGATTTTCGGAATACAGATAATGCTTGAGGTATCGCTGGTACTGGCCGCCAATGTCCAGCGCGCGGCAGGCGACCATGAATTGCCGGACGGACATCGAAGTGCGCACAGCCTTGAAAGTCCCCGCCGGCAATCGGGCGAGAAATCCCGACCGCTTGTGAAACGCACCGCTCTCACATTCGGCCGCTTCGAAATTGTGCAGCGCGGCTTCCAGCAATGACATTTTCGACACCTCGAAGGTGCCGATCTCCGTGGACCATATTCCTGCATTGATCGGTTGAATCAGCTGCAAAAACGTGTCTTCGACATCCAGTTCGACATTGAAACGATCCTTGAGCATCGCGCACAGCAGGGTTTTGCCAAACGCATGGATGCCCTGCATGTCGGCCAACGCGTGGTCCAATCGTGTCTGGGCGCGAAAGCTCGCCGTAAAACTCTCGTTCAGAACATTGCGTTGTCCAGACGAGGCCTTCCGATACCAGTCCGGCAAAATGGCATTGGCGTTTCTCAACGACGCACGACGATGGGAAGCAGCCTCCGTCAGCCAGTCGGGAATGGATTGTTCGAGCATTGCTGCGTGAATGCTTTGGGTGACGTGCTGGCGTGAAGGCTTGACGCTGCTCGAATCCGGCTGAAAGGTTTCAGACATGCTCTCGTTCCTTGGAATGAAAGCATCAGAACACCATGCCAGGCGAACCGGACTGCGTTAGATAGTTATCGCGACGGGCGACGATTTGTTGCCATGGATTTCTTCTGGCGTGACCGGCTCCGCACGATTCGCAGGATTAGCTAAGCTCAAGAGGTACACTTTTCAGACGAGGGATTTATGGACGATCCAGTCGACAACAAGCCACCGACCTTCTGGCAGATGCTGCACAGCGTCATGGCGGCGGCGTTCGGGGTGCAGAGCGGCAAGAACCGGGCAAGGGACTTCACCCACGGCAAGCCCAGCCATTTCATCTTTCTGGGCATCGCGTTCACGGCGGTGTTCGCCCTGACGCTGTTCGGCATTGTGCAACTGGTGGTGCATCTGGCGGGCGTCTGACGGCTTAATGCATCAGGGTCTGCAGATTGAACGGGTAGCGATACGACACCGGACGGCCCTTCGCCGAGAGCTTGCGAAAGTGCACGCCGTAGTCCGGCGAGGCGCCCATGGCAAGGATTCGCCGGGCATGATCCCTGTCGATCAGTTGCAGCAACGGAATCTGCCGGTCACGGCCGCCATACTGATTCAGATCGACGCCTTGCGCATGATCATGCAGCTCGACCAATGCCCAGCCACCCAAAGTGAAATGGCCGCCGAGCAATGCGCTCAGGCGCCCGTCGACCACCGCCTGCAACGCTTCGGGCGAAGTGTTGACCGCACTGAACAGCACGTCCTTGCCCGGCACCTTGCCGGCCTCGGACGCGGCACGCATCGCGCCGAAGGCCATTTCATCATTGGCTGCCCATACCAATGAAACGTCGGGATAGCGGACCAGCAACTGCTTCGCCTGCTCGTAAGCCCGTTGCTGGGTCCAGCCGCCATAGACCAATTGCCGCAAACGCACCTGCGGATTCTCCGCCAGCGCTCGCTGCATGCCCTTTTCGCGCAATTGCGCCGATGGCGTGATCTTGAGGCCGGAAAACGCCAGCAGATCGATGCTTTCACCGGGCGCCACGGGCGGATGCAGGCGAATCAGCTCCTTCATCATCAGGTAGCCGCCCTCCTCGTCGTTGGGCACCAGGCTGCCTATCCGATCCGCGGCCTCTGTCACCAGCGCCTGCTGGTTGGGCGTCAGACCCGAGTTGACAATAAAAAGCTTCACCCCGCTGCCATTGGCCATCCGCAGAATCTGCGGTGCCACGTACTGTTCGTTGACGAAAACCAGATAATCCGGGCGCTCAGGCCCCTGCAGGGCCAGTCGCGCCTGCGCCAGGGTCAATTCCGGCTGGCGCTGGGCGTAGAGAATGCGCAGGTCGATGCCCAGGTCCCGGGCGGCAGCCTGCATGAATTGCGAGTAGCTGACCCAGAACGCTTCCTGCGTCGAGCCGGGATTCAGGAACAGCACCGACTCTGCACGCGCGCAGGTACCGAAAACCGCGCCGAACAGCAGCAGGCTGAGTTGGAAAAGCTTGAACATGAATCATCCGGGCCCAAGGAAAAATGGCCGCGCATTATAGCCATTGATCACCTGGCCTTTGGCGCTTGATCCCGCCTTTTGTCCGACAATCGTCGCAAGCGGGGCCCGGACGAGTCGTTTTACTGATGGCTGACCCAAAACACCGCCGTTCCAACGACCAGAATGATCAGGAACAGAATGGCCCATGCATCGACACTGCTATCGCTTTTCCTTGCCTTGGTTGGGTTGCTCATTGCATCGCCTCTTGTCGGTTTTATCGGTGATTGCAGAAAGACTCGACCACAGTTAAGACGATGATTGTCCGCACGACAAATGTGGGTTAGGTGAAAGGAATTCTCGTTAGGCGTTTTGGTTCTTTCCATATACTCAAACATCACTTTTGCGCATAACTGCAAACGGGTATATTGCCCCGGCTCCGTCAGGGAGTGCGCGGCCGTGCGCGCAGAATTGCAGAGGAACCATCGGACTCCAGCAAGCCAAAACGCAGCGTTTTCCGAGTGGCCAAAGCCTGAGAACAGGACTTATATGTACGTATACGACGAGTACGATCAGCGGATCATCGAGGACCGCGTCAAGCAGTTCCGTGATCAGACCCGACGCTATCTGGCAGGTGAGCTGAGCGAAGAAGAATTCCGCCCCCTGCGCCTGCAAAATGGCCTGTACATCCAGCGTTTCGCGCCGATGTTGCGCGTGGCGGTGCCTTACGGCCAGCTGACTTCGCGTCAGACGCGCATGATGGCAAAAATCGCCCGCGACTATGACAAGGGCTACGCCCACATCAGCACGCGGCAGAACGTGCAGTTCAACTGGCCGGCGGTCGAAGACATCCCGGACATCCTCGCGGAACTGGCCACCGTGCAGATGCACGCCATCCAGACCAGCGGCAACTGCCTGCGCAACGTCACTACTGACCAGTTCGCCGGTGTTGCAGCCGACGAGTTGATCGACCCGCGTCCGTGGTGCGAAATCGTTCGTCAGTGGACGACCTTCCACCCGGAATTCGCTTACTTGCCGCGTAAGTTCAAGATCGCCGTCAACGGTTCGACCTCCGACCGTGCGGCCATCGAAGTTCACGACATCGGCCTTGAGCCGGTCCATAACGCTGCTGGCGAACTCGGTTTCCGCGTGCTGGTCGGCGGTGGTCTGGGTCGTACCCCGGTGGTCGGCGCATTCATCAACGAATTCCTGCCATGGCAGGATCTGTTGAGCTACCTCGACGCGATCCTGCGGGTCTACAACCGCTACGGCCGTCGTGACAACAAATACAAGGCGCGGATCAAGATCCTCGTCAAAGCGCTGACTCCAGAAGTCTTCGCCCAGAAAGTCGATGCCGAGATGGAACACCTGCGCGGCGGCCAGACCACACTGACCGAAGCCGAAGTCCATCGCGTCGCCAAACACTTCGTCGACCCGGACTACAAGGCGCTGAGCAATCAAGACGCCGAACTGGCCGCCCTCGACAAAGAACATCCGGGCTTCGCCCGCTGGCGCACCCGCAACACCCTGGCGCACAAGAAGCCGGGTTATGTGGCCGTGACCCTGTCCCTGAAGCCGACCGGCGTTGCACCGGGCGACATCACCGACAAGCAGCTCGACGCCGTCGCCGATCTGGCCGAGCGCTACAGCTTCGGCCAACTGCGCACCTCCCACGAGCAGAACATCATTCTGGCCGACGTCGAGCAGAGCCAGCTGTTCACCCTGTGGGGCGAACTGCGTGAGGGTGGTTTCGCCACGCCGAACATCGGCCTGCTGACCGACATCATCTGCTGCCCTGGCGGTGATTTCTGCTCCCTGGCCAACGCCAAGTCGATCCCGATCGCCGAATCGATCCAGCGCCGTTTCGACGACCTGGACTACCTGTTCGACATCGGTGAACTGGACCTGAACATCTCCGGTTGCATGAACGCCTGCGGTCACCACCACGTCGGCCACATCGGCATTCTGGGCGTGGACAAGAAAGGTGAAGAGTTCTACCAGGTCTCGCTCGGTGGCAGCGCCAGCCGTGACGCCAGCCTGGGCAAGATCCTCGGCCCGTCTTTCGCCCAGGAAGACATGCCGGACGTGATCTCCAAACTGATCGACGTGTACGTGGAACAGCGAACCGAAGACGAGCGTTTCATCGACACCTACCAGCGTATTGGCATCGACCTCTTCAAGGAACGCGTCTATGCAGCGAATCATTAAGAACAACGAGGTCGTCGACGAAACCTGGCACCTGCTGCCCAAGGATTTCAACATCGACGAAATCAGCAACTGCGACGACCTGATCGTCCCGCTGCAGCTGTGGCGTGAACACGCCCGCATGCTCAAGGCCCGCGATGGCGGTCTGGGTGTGTGGCTGGACGCCGACGAAGAAGCCGAAGAAATCGGTGACGACGTGAACGAGTTCCAGGTGATTGCCCTGAACTTCCCGGCGTTCACCGATGGCCGCAATTACTCCAACGCCCGCCTGCTGCGTGACCGCTACGGTTTCAAAGGTGAACTGCGGGCGATTGGCGACGTGCTGCGCGACCAGCTGTTCTACATGCGCCGTTGCGGTTTCGATGCCTTCGCCCTGCGCGCGGACAAAGACCCGTACGACGCCCTTGAAAGCCTCAAGGACTTCTCGGTGACCTATCAGGCCGCCACTGACGAACCGCTGCCGCTGTTCCGTCGCCGCTGATCGTACGTCTACCTCGAGCCCGCATCGGCGGGCTCGAGCTCGCCGCTTTATCCCTCTCTCGTTACCAGTCTGCCGGGCCCCGGCGTGACCGGCAAGGTCAAACCCGGATGCCTCGCCAGCGCCGCATTGGTCAGCTGTTTGCGCAGTTCCAGGCTTTCATTCCTGAAGTTGTCGAAGATCGTCGTCATTTGCTGACTGGCTGCTTCACGGGACAGCCCGACCTGCGCTTCCAGGCGCGCGAACGCGTGAGCACTGCGATCCAGAACGCTGGTAAACGCATCCTGGCGTGTCGCCAGCAAATACTCGGCCCAGAACTCCTGCCTGCTGACTGACTCCGAGAGTTGCGCCGTCTGCTCGGCCCTGACGACCTCCAGATAGGCGTGATCGATCTGCGCGTCCGTCACCTCGGCATCCAGTGGCACATTCAGCTCTGTGGGTTGTGCCGGCAACGCCAGGCGCTGCGCCAGTCGCACCCGATAAATCAGGCTGATATCCAGTGCCTGGCGTTGAGTGAAATTTCCTGCGCGGGATCGGCGCGCGATATCGAGCAACGCCTGTTTTTCTACCTGCTGCAACCGAAACAGCCCGCGCAACAGACGAACCAGATCGCCTTCGAGTGTCTGGGTACCGGTGCGGGCCGCCGCCGCTGCCCGATAACACAGAACCCTGACCTCCAGATCGCTGAACAGTCCCGCAACATTGGGCGCACTGACCCAGCCTGTGCGGGCCATGCGAAACAGCGCGCGACGCAACGAATCATCCTCACAGGCCGCTTCCAGCACATTCCATACCCGCTGCCCGAGCTGTTCGCGGGTTCTGGAGTAATCGGCCGTTTCACGCAGTTGCATGAGCACTTCAAAAAAATCCCGGGAATCCGGGTCAGCCGACAGTGACGACAACACTTGCTTGGCCCGACCGATCTCCACCGTCGGCAAGCCGTTTACCCATCCCGCCCCTTCCCGGTCACCGGCCAGTCGTGCGGTGCTGGTGTACTCGGTGGTGATGACGCCCAGACTTATGCCTTGCGACTGTTGGTACGCAGCGATGGCTTGCAGGCTCTCGGTCGACAGCGGATTGCCATCAATCGTAGTGCCGCGATTCAGTACAGCGCGGGAGGTGAAGACGGACGTCGGGATCTCGACAATCCTGTTGTTGCGCAGATCCAGAGATTCCAGATGCGCAAGCGCATCGGTATTTCCGGGCCATTCGGTGATGCCGGTGTTTCGCAGGCTCAAGTGGCGCAATTTACGCATTGCACTGACGTCCGGAGTACGCCCCAGGAGGGGGTTGAAGCCCAAATCCAGTGTGCGCAGGTGATGCTTGCCGGCCAGCTCTACAATCGTCTGCTGAGTAAGCCGGATACGGTTGTTGCTCAGATCCAGACCTGTCAGCCCCGGCATGTCCCCGATCGCGACAGGGATGCGTGTCAGTCCGTTACCTGACAGGTTCAGCACCCTGAGTCCGGGAAAATTGCGCAGAAACGTATTCAGACCTGCACTGGCGCCCACGCCGCTCATTTCCAGCGCGGTGATGTGGGAAAAATCGCCGATAAGAACCGGCATCTGCCCTAACGGCACCGCATCGAGCGTCAGGCTGTAGGTCGGATGCCCCGAGTGCGCCGTGTGACGGGTTTCCTTGCGCCACGCGCGCAAAATGGCTTGCATTGCCCGCGCCTTGCTATGGGCGGGGACCTTGAGCCTCGGACCTTCCTCACCCTGATAATACGTATCGCGGTGGGTCCAGCGCTCCAGGGTTTCCACCATCGTCCTGTATTGCTCGCGCAACCGTTCAAGCGACCTGATGGCCAATACTTCGTCGGCGCCCAGAGAGGTCACAAAACGTTTGATCTGTGCGGTTGATTGAGTCGGATACAACTCCTGCGCCCGACGCACGAGCGCGGGCGAAACGCCCTGAGAAGGGCTTGAAGGTGCCGATTGCTCGACGGTGACCTGTTCGATCCGCTGATCTGCCAGCCCCATCGGGGAGCGGTAACTCGAGCGTGCCGGTGCAATTTCCAGCACCTTGGCGAAGGCTTCGCGCCGCTGCAGCGCCAATGCGGTGATTTTCTCCCGCAAGCCCGTGCCGTCGACGTCCGTTTCAACGCCGATGGCCTTGCGACTGTGGGCCGGAAGGCTTTCCCACAGCGCCTGGAAAAAATTCGCACGGGTGCGTGACGGGTGACTGGAGACGCTATTGCTGCGCGCATCCTGGACCTGATAGCGCTCGGCATAGGCTTCGACAAGCACTTTGTGTGGGGTATCGCTCGGGCCAACGACGGCCCGCTGATCGGCATACACACCCCAGTCCAGAATTTCGACAAATACATCGCCCGGCCAGCCCGGCAAATGGCTCAAGGTGTCGAGTACCAGCATGTCGGCATCGCGCCCACTGGCGGCGTCCAGATATAACCCCTCGTACGCGCGATTCAATCGCTGGACCTGCTGATAGCGCCTGGCTTCCTCGGCCAGACGTAACGGTACGGTGCCGGATTCAAGCTGCGCCCACTCACGCGCATCGGCATGTTGCACCAGTTCGTCGGCGACACTGGCTGAAAGCCCCGGGAATGCCTTGATGATCGGCTCGCCTCTGGAAAGCTCACAGACGTCGGTTCGCCGGAACAACCGGTCCATCATCGCCATGCGCATCCGCGGCGCCAGCCCGGCAATATGTTTGCCCAATAACGCGATCTGGTTTTTCGACTCCACAGTGGCCGAGCCCAGCAAGTGTGAACGCTCACTGTCGCTGAGTGCTGCCAGAACAGGGGTGTAAAACTGGCCGTTGCGCAGCGCGTCCTCTGTGAGGTTGACCTGGCGGACAGCCTCGTCTGCGCCATAGCGTGTCACTTCATTACCAAAGATGTCTTTCACAATGACTGCCATGTCCTGTGGCCAGCGACCTGCTCCTGTCAGCAAATACAGTTGCAGATCGGCATCCGCCAGCGGCGCAGATGCGGGCGTATCAATTTGCGTCATGAACTGGCTGACGTCGGAGTCGGCACGAAAGCGTCTCACCGAGTCCGTGAGCATCGCCATAGGCTTGCCGCGTTCAACGAACAGTTTGCGCATGGCTGCCTGGCCGATCCCGCTTACTGCAATGGCTTGCAAGGCACGGGGGTCTGAAATCTTTTCTTCACGAAAACCCAGGCGACGGAACAGGGTCAACAAACTCCACTCGTGAGGCAGTTCGGAGTCATGACGCCAGGCGCCAGCTCCATTGGTCTCAAGCAATGGTGAATAACGCCCGGGCAAGTGCGGATCATGGACCTCCCACAAACCGGTGCCGGTAACCGGACGCACCGCGTACGCATTGGCACCCAGCGGCAAATAGCGGTTGTCTGCGCGCCATACCAGCCCTTGCGCATCCGCAGCAAAACTGCGCGGCAAAGACTCGCGCTGGCGGTAAGCCGTCATGTCCGGATTCCACAGGCGATAAGACATTGGCCCAACTGGTACCCGCCGTAGTCCCTGCATGAAACTTGACGAGCGCACGACGGTGTAAGCCTTACCCACCGCGACACCGCCGGCAGCGAAACCCGCCATGAGGATCAGATTCTCAAGCGTGTCGAACAGGCAATCGGTGGCATGTTCCTGATCACCGTGGGCCCAACTGTCGATGCCCTCGTAGATCTGACCGAGCAACTGTATTCCGGCGACGGCACAAATGACCTCGCCGAGAACCGGCACGAAGGACACAAAGAACAACAGCGTATTCAGCCCGATGGCTTTATAGGACTCTTGCCTGGCAAGGCGGGTTTTCTCATCTTCATCATCCGTCGGCACTACCAGCAGGCGAGTATCGGCCCGAACCTGCGCCGCGCGGTGCTGGAAGATCGCGAGAAACAGGTTGTGTCTTGCGTCACCCTGGAGATCGAGCCCTGTCAGCGGAAGGAAGGTCGTGGAAACGGGAAACTGGTTCGGTCGCGCTTTCAACAAACGTACATCGAGTCCGTTAAGGAAAACCGAGCGATCCTTCATCGGGATGAAGCGCGTGAAAAAACTGCGAAACTGCGAGCCGCGTAAACGCCCGCTCAACTCGACCTCGAACTTCTGGAAACTGGGATACTCTTTGAGAGGATGATCGGGATCACCAGGCATATAGATCACACAACGGTAATCGCCATCCGCATGTTCGCTGACCGGGCCGATGAACATCGGCCCTCTGAGCTGCACCTCAAGCATTTCAAGGCTTTGATAACCCAGGGTGTTGTTGCCCAGTGTGATTGAAGAATCCGAGTTCTTGACCGACTCAAGCATGCGGTACACATCCAGACTGATATGGCCACGCATGTAAGCGATGTGCCGCTCGACATCAAACTGGTCTCTGGAAAAGGCAACGGATGATTCCTGCAGATTGGCGAGTTGACTGTCGCTGCCGAAGAATCCTTCCACATGCTTTTTATATTGTTTACCGAGATCCAGATAACGACAAAGCCTGGCAAACTCGTGAGGTTGTATCGACAATACCTTATTGTTGCGGCCGGTTATCCGCTGCGGGATATACAGCAATGAACTCTCGTGATAGGTGCTGGCCAGAGTTTCCGACAATTCGAAATTTTCACAGGCAGCGGTCAGCAAATCACGATTGATCGGCAGCACCAGTTTCCTGCGCAATCCCAACAGGCTGGACTTTGAGCGTACATGTTGAAAAATCGCCCCTTCGACCTCGAAAGGTTCGCCAAGCTTCTCAGCCATGGCTTTGGCCAGCAGTGGCGTACAAAAACTCTGCGGGGATTTCAGTGCGCGCAATTGCTCAAGTGCGGCATGACGGGATTTGAAACTGGCCTTGAAACTTTCATAGAGATCGTTTCGAACAGTTTCTGAAGATTTAAGCAACCAGTCAGGAATCTGTTTTTCATACAATTCAAAAAAGACACCCTGTTGAGCGGGCGTCATGACTGGCAAGATCAATTTACTCTTTTCAACATCCATGTTTAGCAACTTTATTTCTGAAAGGGGCATCCAGAATAAAGTTTCAGACTCTTTCAATACAGCGTGATTAGTTGATGAATCAACCTGTAAAACAACAACAATACGCAACTATAAAATATCTATGTACCGCACTTTCTTCCGCTGAAAATGCAGCACGCCCGCGAGCTTTATTGCTCACGAGCGTGTGAGGTGTTTACCAGAAGCGTTGCTGAGTCAGCCGGCTCCACCAGTTCAGCAACACGCGATCCGCCGAACCGCTGGCCGCCATGCCGATGCGCTCCTGCAGGCTCTTACGCTCGGCGTAGTGCAGGTGATAGACCTCGGACTGTTTGGCACGCTCGGCCAGGTATTCGTCGCTGGTCTTGAGTTCGTCGACCAGTTTATTTTCCAGTGCCGCGATGCCCAGCCAGACTTCGCCGGTGGCGACCTCGTCGATCGCCAGTTGCGGGCGATAACGGGCGACGAAGTTCTTGAACAGCTGGTGGGTGATGTCCAGGTCTTCCTGGAATTTCTCCCGGCCCTTCTCGGTGTTTTCGCCGAATACGGTCAAGGTGCGTTTGTATTCACCGGCGGTCAGCACTTCGAAATCGATGTCATGCTTTTTCAGCAGGCGGTTGACGTTGGGCAACTGAGCCACCACGCCAATGGAACCGAGAATGGCAAACGGTGCACTGATGATCTTCTCGCCAATGCACGCCATCATGTAGCCGCCGCTGGCCGCGACCTTGTCGATGCACACGGTCAACGGCACGCCGGCTTCACGGACGCGCGCCAGTTGCGACGAGGCCAGACCGTAGCTGTGGACCATGCCGCCGCCGCTTTCCAGACGCAGGACCACTTCGTCCTTCGGCGTGGCCAGGGTCAGCAGCGCGGTGATCTCGTGGCGCAGGCTTTCGGTGGCCGAAGCCTTGATGTCGCCGTCGAAGTCCAGCACGAACACACGCGGTTTGGCGTCTGGTTTCTTCTTCTGTTTCTTCTCGGATTTGGCCTGGCCCTTGCGCAAGGCCTTGAGCTGATCCTTGTCGAGCAGGGTCTGCTCCAGCCGCTCACGCAGGCCCTTATAGAAATCGTTGAGCTTGCTGACCTGCAGCTGGCCCGCGGATTTGCGCCGGCCCTTGCTGCGCAACGCAGCAAAACTCGCCAGCACCACCAGAATGGCGATGACCAGCGTCACGGTCTTGGCCAGGAAACTGGCGTATTCAGTGAAAAACTCCACAGTGACTCCTTCAAACGATGCGCGGTCATGAAACACACGCGGGAATTGGCTCCAGCATACCCATGCACCAGCCGGTCGGCCAGCCGTGAAACCTCTGGCAACAAGGCTGGAACGGGCATTTCAAACAAGCGTATGTTTTTTCATTGACAGCTCACCGTCATCCCCATAACCTCGCCACAACCTTCAACGTACCGGGATGACGCGGACGTGGGCAGCATCTACTTGATTCGACATGGCCAGGCCTCCTTCGGTGCAGACGACTATGACGTCCTGTCGCCGACCGGTGTACGCCAGGCAGAAATCCTCGGCCGCCATCTCGCCGAACTCGGAATCAGCTTCGACCGCTGCCTGTCGGGCGACCTGCGCCGCCAGCAACACACGGCCAACAGCGCGCTGGAACAGTTCGCCGCCGCCGGCCTGCCGGTTCCGGCACTGGAAATCGATTCGGCCTTCAACGAATTCGACGCCGACGCCGTGATCCGCGCCCTGCTCCCGGCCATGCTGCCGGAAGAGCCCGAAGCACTGGAAATCCTGCGCAACGCCGCGCAAAACCGTGGCGAATTCCAGCGCATCTTTGCCCTGATCATCGAGCGCTGGCTCGCCGGCACCTACGACACACCGGGCCTGGAAAGCTGGGTGGGTTTCGTCGAACGGGTACAGGCCGGACTGCAGCGGATTCTCGAACAGGCTGACAACACCCAGAAAATCGCGGTGTTCACCTCCGGTGGCACCATCACCGCCCTGCTCCACCTCATTACTCAAATGCCTGCCCGGCAGGCCTTTGAACTGAACTGGCAAATCGTCAACACCTCGCTCAACCAGCTGAAGTTCCGCGGTCGCGAGGTGGCTCTGGCTTCCTTCAACAGTCATGCACATTTGCAACTGCTGAAGGCCCCGGAACTCATCACGTTTCGCTGAGTCCGGATTACTGTGACCCTGCTGCAATCAACCAAAAAGGATCGAACCATGACCTCCGTAGCTGATGCCGTAAAAGCAATGCAAGCCAAGTTCAACCCAGCCGCCGCTGCCGGTCTGGATCTGGTCTTCGGTTTCAACATCACTGACGAAGACAAGCAATACGCCCTGATCGTCAAAGACGGCACCTGCGACATCCAGGAAGGCGAAAACCCGGACGCCAACTGCACGCTGGTGCTGGACAGCGAAACCCTGAAAGGTATCGTCAGCGGCGAAACCGACGGCATGCAGGCTTTCATGGGCGGCAAGCTGCGCGTTGAAGGCGACATGATGCTGTCGATGAAGCTGTCCGAGCTGTTCCCGGCATAAACGCCCGGAAGCAATTCACGAATCCCGCCTCTGGCGGGATTCGTGCTTCCAGAGACCGATGATTTCTCTAACCATCAACGTGTTGAACCCGGCGCTCTTTCCAGCTCTCGCTGAATATCTCGAAACGCAATGGCCGCTTCACTTCCTTCAGCCAGATGCTCAGCCATCGACCCAGTCAGCATCTTTTTGTCGTTGACATCCCAGTCAATCGTGATGACAAACGTGTCGCCCCCCACAGTCACGAACAACCAATAAGAGTCCACAGGTCTGTCCGGTTCGGAGAACGCGCTGTAGGCATATCGGATCTGGCGACGAAGATCAGGTGTATCGAGAACCAGCCCCTCTGTATCCACCTTCGGATAACGCTCCTCCATCGCAACCAGCACTTTGGTCAGAAACTCGTCATTCGAAATGCCCCTCAACGGATCAGGACTGGTGCGCAGCATGGTGACAGGACTCTGTACGGAAGGCGTCCCCATCAAACGCGGTCGATACATTCCCGAGCTGAACCATCGTGTCGCGTCAAAGCGCGTTTCTTCAGGGCTCCAGTCGCCGTAATACATCATTACCCTGGCGGACATTTGATCTTCCTTGCTGTAATAAAAAAAAACCGTAGTGATGAACACCGCCAGCAAGATGAGCAGGAGGCTGTTCTTTCTCGATAGACGCAGCATGCTCAAGCGGGTCTGTACTCAAGAAGGTGAGCGGGCACACCCGTGGGGGTATCCCCGGAACGGACATCACGATGCGCACCCAACGCATCCAGCGGATAACCCACGGTTTTCTCGTGAAAACTGCGGCTGTCCTCATGTGCTACCAACTTGCGCTCCTCATCAGTAACCGTTGAAAGGGGTTTTTGCGGAGCCTTTTCATCTGGAAGCTCAGCCGTCGGGTTCTTCGCTGTCTTGCGGTGTTCTGCAAGCTTTCGTTGATACTCGATATTCTTGCGGGTGTAGCTTTCCATCGCCTCCCTGTCGGAGGCCATCCGCTGACGCGTGCCGGGCACCGATTGCCGCTCCGCGTTGGTGCCATAAGTCGTGTCGTAATTGCTGCGTCGCGGAAACGCCATGACGGTTGTCCGGGTGGCGTTAGCCATGATCTGCGCGAGGCTGAGTTCATAGTGAGGGTCTTCGCCCTCGAGCACCCAACGCTCGGCGTTGATGCCCAGCCCGGTGCGACAGGCATAAGAGTGAATCTTTGCACCGTATGCAAACGCTTCCGGCTTGAACATTTTTGCCTGGGCATCACGCAATCGGTAACTTTCACGCTTATCCAGCTCGTATCCCAGCTCGATTGCACCCACTACGCCATGGGAGAAAAAATCGAGCTGTTTGATTTCTCTGCCGCGACGTTGCCGGGTAAAGATGAAATCCACTAGGCCGGATATTGAATCCAGTTCCCGGTATTGCGCGCCATGATCGCGCTCGACTACCAGCTTCAAGGCCGCCAGCAGGTTTTGCGGGTAGTCATCCTTGAAAATCAGAAAGACGCGCTGTTTCGAAAAACTTGGTGTGCCTTCGGGATACTTCGTCAGTTGTCGGATGCCTTGATTGATGAAGCGCATTTTATTGCCCTTCTGCCCGCGCCAGTTTTCTATCGTCGACATGTAGGAAGCCCCCACCACCGTCACATAGTCCTGGGCCAGCGTTCCCGTGACCTGAGTCGTCGCATGCTGCTCAGTGGTCTGGGCCTGTTTCTTCTTTGGTGCAGCCACGCGTCACCCTCCTTAATAGTCGATGCCCAGGGCATCCAGATGGGCGGCCGCTTCCTTGCCCCACTGAACAACAATGGACGTCGGATCGGCAGTGAATACCCTCGCAGCATTGCCATGGTTGTCGGTATGGCCGACCAGGCGCTGTCCATCGCCGGTTTCGATGCAATAGAGCATGTCGGGAATTGCTTCGCCGGTGGTTTCGTCCACCAGCTGGAAGCGTTCACTGTGTTTTGGCACGGTGACAATCGGGCTGAAAGGCGCGGAACCGACCTGCGTGCCGACGAAAACGTCGCCGGAGCCGGTAATGATCATTCCACCATGGGCCGTGGCGCTACCAAGAAAGGCGATTGGCTTGCCATTGATCAGGATGTTGCCGATGCCCTCGGTGACCGAGTCACCGCAGGCGGTGGTATCACCGACTCGCAGCACGGGCATGCCATTGATGTTCACATTGGGTGAACCGCTGGTGCTGGGGTTGGTACCGTGTCCAGTGATCGGGCAGGCATTGAGATCGCTGAGGCGCGCGGCAGGTTTTGCCATCATCTACATCCTTGTATGAGCGGAACCGCGAAATTTACCGGATCTGCCCTGTGGGCGAAAGGCTGGCCTCCTGCCTGCCCGTCTCTGCCGTGATAGGTGTCACAAACGATGCAGCCAGCAGCTCCCGCGTATACGGGTGTCGGGCCGAATGAAACAACCCGGCCGTTTCCCCACGCTCCACCACCTCGCCATCCTTCATCACGATCAGATCGTGGGCCAGCGCCCGCACCACCGCCAGGTCATGACTGATGAACAGATAGGTCAGCCCGTGCTCCTCCTGCAACCGGCGCAATAGCGCGACGATTTGTTTCTGCACCGTGCGATCCAGCGCCGAGGTCGGCTCATCCAGCAGAATCAGATCCGGCTTGAGCACCAGCGCCCGAGCGATGGCAATGCGTTGCCGTTGCCCGCCGGAAAACTCGTGGGGATAGCGATGACGCGTCGCCGGATCGAGCCCGACTTCCTTCAGTACATCGATCACCGCCTGCTCGCGCGCCTGCGCATTCAAGTCGCTGTGCACCTGCAAACCTTCGGCAATGATCTGCTCCACACACAAGCGCGGGCTAAGGCTACCAAACGGGTCCTGAAACACCACTTGCAGGCGTTTGCGCAACGGACGCAATTGTTTGCCGCTCAGTTGCTCAAGCGACTCACCCTTGAAGCGGATGCTGCCGTCGGCGTCGATCAGGCGCAGGATCGCCTGACCCAGCGTGGATTTACCCGATCCGGACTCACCGACAATGCCCAGCGTCTTGCCCCGCTGCAGGTTCAGATCGATGCCGTTGACCGCGTGCAGATACGACTTGGCCCGCAGCCAGCCGCCACCCAACGGAAAACGCACATTCAGATCGCGAACTTCGAGCAAATCCTCCGCCGCATCACGGCACAGCGCCGCGCCGCCGGGTTCGGCGTTGAGCAATTCGATGCTGTAGGGATGCTGCGGCGCGCGAAACAATTGCTCGCAGCTTGACTGCTCAACGATTTCGCCCGCGCGCATCACCGCCACCCGCTGAGCGATGGTGCGCACCAGATTCAGGTCGTGACTGATGATCAGCAGCGCCATGCCCAACCGCTGTTGCAGTTCCTTGAGCAGCAACAGAATCCTGCGCTGGACCGTGACGTCGAGAGCCGTGGTCGGCTCATCGGCAATCAGCAACTGCGGTTCGCACGCCAACGCCATGGCGATCATCACCCGCTGCCGCTGCCCGCCGGAGAGCTGATGCGGATACGCTTTCAGCCGCTCGCGCGGTCGTTGAATGCCGACCAGTTCCAACAGTTCCAGAATCCGTTTGCGCGCCGCCGCGCCCGCCAGGCCTTTGTGCAGCGCCAGGCTTTCGCCGAGTTGGCGCTCGATGCTGTGCAACGGGTTGAGCGAACTCATCGGCTCCTGAAAAATCATTGCGATGCGGTTGCCGCGCAGTTGCCGCAGATAGCGCTCGTGCACACCCAGCAGCTCTTCGCCGCCATAACGGATGCTGCCGTCGATCTGCGTGATGTTCGGGTCCAGCAGTTGCAGAATGCTGTGGGCCGTCACTGACTTGCCGGAACCCGATTCGCCCACCAGCGCCAGGCATTCCCCCGGGCAAATGTCGAGGTCGATGCCGTGCACCACTTCCTGCCCTTTGAACGCCACCCGCAGGTCGCGTATTTCGATCAGATGTTCACGCATATCAAGTCCTGGGGTCGAAGGCATCACGGCAGGCTTCGCCGATGAATACGAGTAGAGAAAGAATCAGCGCCAGGGCAAAAAATGCCGTCAGGCCCAACCACGGTGCTTGCAGATTGTTCTTGCCCTGACCGATCAACTCGCCCAGCGAAGCGCTGCCGGCGGGCATGCCGAAGCCGAGAAAATCCAGCGCCGACAACGTCGCAATCGCTCCGGTCAGAATGAACGGCAGATACGTCAACGTCGCACTCATGGCGTTAGGCAGAATGTGCCGCACGATCACCTGTGCATCGCCGACACCCAGCGCCCGCGCCGCTTTCACGTACTCAAGCCCCCGGCTGCGCAGGAACTCGGCGCGCACCACGTCCACCAGACTCAGCCACGAAAACAGGGCCATGATCCCCAGCAACCACCAGAAGTTCGGCTCGACGAAGCCCGACAGAATGATCAGCAGATAGAGCACCGGCAGCCCCGACCAGACCTCCAGCAGACGCTGCCCGAGCAAGTCGACCCAACCACCGTAATAGCCCTGCAAGGCACCGGCGGCGATACCGATCAACGCGCTCACCGCCGTCAACGCCAGGGCGAACAACAGCGAGACCCGCGTGCCGAATATCACCCGCGCCAGCACGTCCCGCGCCTGATCGTCGGTGCCCAGCCAGTTTTCAGCGGTGGGCGGGCTCGGGGCCGGTTCAGTGAGGTCGTAGTTAGCCGTGTCGTAGCCGAACGGGATCGGCGCAAACCACATCCGTCCGCCCTGCCCCTCGATCAATTCACGCACCTGGGCACTGCGGTAGTCGGGCTGGAACGGCAGCTCGCCGCCGAAATCCTGCTCGGTGTAGCGCTTGAACGCCGGGAAATACCACTCGCCCTGATACGTCACCAGCAACGGTTTGTCATTGGCGACCAGTTCGCCGCCCAGGCTCAGGCCAAACAACGCGACGAATAGCAACAACGACCACCAGCCGCGCCGATGGGCCTTGAACCGCGCCCAACGGCGCTGTCCGATGGGAGAAAGCGTCGGCATCAGGCAGTCCTCGCGGTGAAGTCGATGCGCGGATCGACCAGCGTGTAGCACAGGTCGCCCAGCAGTTTTATCAGGAGCCCGAACAGGGTGAAGATGAACAGCGAGCCGAACACCACCGGGTAATCCCGTGACACCGCCGCTTCGTAGCTCAGGCGGCCGAGCCCGTCGAGGGAGAAGATCACTTCGATCAACAATGAGCCGCCGAAAAACACCGTGACCAACGCCTGAGGCAATCCGGCCACCACCAGCAGCATCGCGTTGCGAAACACATGCCCGTACAACACCTGTCGTTCACTCAGGCCCTTGGCCCGGGCCGTGACTACGTACAGCCGCGAGATCTCGTTGAGGAAGCTGTTCTTGGTCAGGATCGTCAGCGTCGCAAAACCGCCGATCACCAGCGCACTGACCGGCAACACCAGATGCCAGAAGTAATCGGCGACCTTGCCCCACAGCGACAGCTCGGCGAAGTTGTCCGAGACCAGCCCGCGCACCGGAAACCAGTCCAGCGCCGTACCGCCGGCGAACACCACGATCAGCAGCAGCGCAAACAAAAAACCCGGCATCGCGTAGCCGATGATGATCGCCGCACTGCTCCAGACATCGAACGCCGAGCCGTTGTGCACCGCCTTGCGGATGCCCAGCGGAATCGACACCAGATAAGTGATCAGCGTCGCCCACAAACCCAGCGACAGGGTCACCGGCAGCTTCTGCCAGATCAGCTCGGTCACCGACGCGCCCCGGAAGAAACTCTTGCCGAAATCCAGTCGCGCGTAGCTCTTGAGCATCAGCCACAAGCGCTCACCGGCACTTTTGTCAAAACCGTACTGACGCTCGATCTCGGCCACCAGTTTCGGGTCCAGGCCACGGGTCGCGCGGGACTCGCCGCCAATGCTTTCGACATGGCTGGCACCCACCGCCGCACCGACACCGATCCCCTGCAATCGGGCGATAGCCTGCTCGACCGGGCCACCGGGCGCGGCCTGCACGATCACGAAGTTCACCAGCAGAATCGCCAGCAAGGTTGGCACGATCAGCAGCAGACGCCGCAGGCTATAACCCCACATGGGCGTACTCCTTTTGCTGTTGCTGCATTTGCGTCGCGGTCAGCGCGGTCGGGCTGATTTCCCACCAGGTGTCGAGGCCGGCGTCGTACAGCGGCGCAATCGTCGGGCGACCGAAACGGTTCCACCACACCGTGGAAATCCCCGGCGGGTAATAGTTGGGAATCCAGTAGTAGCCCCACTGCAACACCCGATCCAGGGCATGGGCGTGGCGCAGCAGACTTTCACGGTTGTCGGCCTGGACCACGCCTTCGAGCAGCGCATCCACCGCCGGATCGCGCAGCACCATGTAGTTGTTGGAGCCAGGATCATCGGCGCCGTCGGAACCGAAATAATTGAACAGCTCGCGCCCCGGCGCCTGACTCACCGGGTAACCGACGACGATCATGTCGTAGTCGCGGCTGCGTACGCGGTTGGTGTATTGAGCGGTGTCGACCTGACGAATATCGAAGCCGATGCCGATCTGCGCCAGATTGCGCTTGAACGGCAGCAGCAGACGCTCGAAGCCCTTCTGACCGTTGAGAAAAGTGAATTGCAACGGCTCGCCGGCGGCATTCACCAATTGATCGCCACGGGGTTTCCAGCCGGCGGACTCCAGCAATTTCAGGGCCTGCAACTGCTGCGCTCGGATGTTGCCGCTGCCGTCGGTGCGCGGCGCCTCGAACACCTGGCTGAAGACTTCATCGGGAATCTTGCCGCGCCACGGTTCGAGGATTTTCAGTTCTTCGGCATCCGGCAGTTCGGTGGCCGACAACGCGCTGTGGGAAAAGAAGCTGCGCTGACGCAGGTACATGCTGCGCATCATCTGCCGGTTGCTCCATTCGAAATCCCAGAGCATGGCAATCGCCTGCCGCACCCGACGATCCTGAAACATCGGCTTCTGCAGATTGAACGCAAACCCCTGGGCACCTTGCGCGGCGCCGGGTGCGAGGTGTTCGCGCAGCAACTTGCCCTGCTCCAGCGCCGCGCCAGCGTAACCGATGGTGTAACTGGTGGCAGAGAACTCGCGGTTGTAATCGAAGCCGCCGGCCTTGAGCACCTGTCGCGACACATCGGTGTCGGCAAAAAACTCCACGCTCAACTGATCGAAGTTGTAGAGCCCGCGAGTGATCGGCAGATCCCTGGCCCACCAGTCCTTGATCCGCTGGAATTTCACGCTGCGCCCGGCGTCCACCGCGCTGACCTTGTACGGCCCGCTGCCCGGTGGAATTTCGAAGCCTGCGCCATCGGCGAAATTGCGTGTACGCCACCAATGCTCGGGCAATACCGGCAACGTCGCCAGATCCAGCGGCAAGGTCCGGCTCTCGTTGTTCTTGAACACGAATCGCACCTGGGTCGGCGACTCGACCTGCACCTCGGCGACATCGCGAAACTGTTGGCGATACTTGAGGCTGCCCTGAGTGGTGAACAGCTCGAAGGTGTAGCGCACGTCTTCAGCGGTGATCGGCGTGCCGTCCTCGAACCGCGCCTTGGGGTTCAAGTAAAAACGCAGCCAGCGCCGGTCCGCGTCCAGCTCCATCCGTTGGGCGACCAGGCCGTAGACACTGTACGGCTCGTCCTTGCTGCGATAGGCCAGCGGCGCGTAGAGCCAGCCGTCGATGTCGGCAACGCCGGTGCCTTTGTCGATGTAGGGAATCAGGTGATCGAACGGGCCGCTCTCCAGCGAAGAGCGGCGCAAGGTCCCACCCTTGGGCGCGTCGGGATTGGCGTAGGCCAGGTGCTGGAAGTCCGGGGCGTATTTCGGGGCTTCGCCGTAGACCGTGAGGGCGTGTTGTGGCGCGGCAAACAGCGCCGGGCTCAGCAACAGACCGACGCTGAACAGAATGACTCTGGAAAACATGGGCAGATCCTTTCACCACGTGCCTGCCTGACTGTGATGTGCAACAGGCCGGGCCTTTTTATAGGGCGGGGTTTAGAACGATGTGTTACTAAAACTCGCCCTGACCGATCATTCTCAGAACTTGTAATTGACCCGTGTGTACAACGTGCGGCCAAACGGGTCGCCGTATTTCGGGTCGTAGCCGCTCTGGAACGTGTAGGTCTGGTTGCTGAATGGTGGTTCGCGGTCGAACAGGTTTTTCACCCCGAGCGTCACCGCCAGGGTCTTGCGCCAGGTGTAGGTGCCGGCCACGTCCCAGACGTTGTACGAACCGACGTAATCGTGGGTCTCGCGATCCGAGTCGTGGTAACCGCTGGTGTAGCGGTTGGTCAGGCTCGCGCCGAGCGGGCCGTAGTTCCAGCTGCCGGTCAGGCTGTGACGCCAACGGGCCACGGCGCCGGCCGAGGCAAAGTCGCCACCGCGAAAATCGCCGAGCTTGTCGATGTAGTCGCCCTTGAGCTGCTGCTGAAAGTCGTAACGGGTGACGTAAGTGCCTTGCAGACCGATGCCGAAATCGCCGTACGGTGTGCTCGGCAGGCGATAGTCGAAGCTCACGTCGACGCCGTTGGTCTTGATCTTGCCGAGGTTGGCCAGACCGGTGACGATGTGATCGATGGAGCCGTCCGGCTTGCGGATCAAACGCTCCGGATACAGTTCCGGGTTTTCGAACACCGCCGATTCGGGGAATTCGGCGATCTGGTTGGCGATGTCGATCCACCAGAAATCCAGCCCGGTGGTCAGGCGATCAAATGGCTGATAAACGAAACCGAGGGTGACGTTGCGCGCGGTTTCCGGGCTCAGGTCGGTGTTGCCCCCGGAAGTACGGTTGAACTGCTGGGCGCAGTCGCGGTTGGCAATCCCGCCGTTGCTCGGGTTGCCGCCTGCGCAAAGGCGCGGGTCGTTGTAGTTGGCATTGGTGAACGAGGTGAACGTCGGGTTGTACAACTCATAAAGCGACGGCGCACGGAAGCCTTCACTGTAGGCACCACGCACCACCAGCTCCTTGAACGGCTGGAAGCGGAACGAGTATTTCGGATTGGTGGTGCTGCCGAAATCGCTGTACTTGTCGTGGCGCACGGCGGCGGATAATTCAAGGCTGTCGAGCACCGGCACATTGACCTCGGCGTACTGCGCCGAGACGCTGCGATCGCCCTCCACACTGCCGTTGGGATCGACGCCCAGGCTCTGCACGTCGCCGGCAAACGCGGCGAAATCCTGATGGAAGTCTTCCTTGCGGTACTCACCGCCCAGCGCCAGTGCCGAAGGCCCTGCACCGAACCAGTCGCCGATCTCGCGGCTGATACGCCCGTCAATCGCCTTGACCCGGCCCACCGCCGTCGCGTAATCGCCGTCTACCTCATTGGCCGCCAGCAACGCCGAACCCGCAGCCGTCTGCGAACCGAACGGGTTGATCACACCGTCGGCGATGCCCTGGCTGACGGCGCGGTCGTTCACATAACCACTGCGAATCGTGTTGACCACCTTGTTCTGGTTGTACGACGCGCCGAGGTTGTAATCCCACCCCACCAGCGTGCCGTCGAAGCTCAACAGCAGACGCTGACCGGTGTTGTCATCTTCATGCTGACGGGCACCGACGGCGGTTTCACGCCAGTTCACGTCCACTGGCTGCGTCGGGTCGAGGGCAAAACCGCTCGGGCCGGGCGTAATGCCGTTCCCCGGATAGAACGCGGTGCCAGGATTGACCTGATTGCCCATCAAAGTGCCGGGCCCGATCTGCGTTCGGTTTTCGTTGCGCGCCCAGAAGTATTCGAGGCTGACGTTGTGATCGTCCGACAGCTTGCCGGTGGCTTTGGCGAAGGCCGAGGTCTTCTCGGTTTCCGGCACCAGATCGAGGTAGTTCCACAGGCTCTGGCGGCAGATACCATTGCGCGACAGCAGCCCCGGCGCATTGCAACCGGAACCGGCCAATGGGTTGGTGGCGTTGCTACCCTGGCTCCAGTTGGCGGGCGACGCCGTGCCGGAGGTGTAATCGAGGCCGCGCCCCGGCTGGTAGTTATAGGTGTAACCACGATCGTCGGCGGCCAGGCGATTCTGCTTGTCGTAGCTCACCACGCCGAAAACGTTGAAGCGATCGTCCTGCAAATCACCAAAACCCCAGCTGCCGCTGAAGTTGCGGCTTTCACCGCCACCGGAATGGGTCGGGGTGTCGTAATTGGTGCTGATCTGACCTTCGGTGAGGCTGGTCTTGGTGATGAAGTTGATCACCCCGCCGATGGCATCGGTACCGTACAGCGCCGAGGCGCCGTCGCGCAGCACTTCCACCCGGTCGATGGCGGCGAACGGAATGGTGTTGAGATCGACGCCGGAGCCGTTGATCGCATTGGTCGCGTTGTTGCTCAGACGCCGACCGTTGAGCAGCACCAGGGTCTTGTTCGGGCCGATCCCGCGCAGGTCGGCGTAAGACGCCCCGCCGCTGCTCGACCCCACCGAGCGCCCGGAGCCTACCGAAGACTGGTTGGCCGAGATGCGATTGACCAGCTCTTCAGTGGTGGTCACGCCCTGCTTCTGCAACTCCTCGACGCGAAGGATGGTGACCGGCACGGCGGTTTCGGCATCGACCCGGCGAATCGCGGTGCCGGTGACTTCGACCCGTTGCAGTTGGGTGGTTGGTTCGTTTGCCGTGCTGTCGGCAGCGATGGCCGGCAACGTGTTGATCGCCAGCAGCAAGGCCAGGCTCAAAGGGGATTTAACGGGTGAAAAATGGATCATGAACAGCCATCCCTGCGTTTTGGTTTATGCAGGGATGTGCGATGGCGGATGTTGATTTATAGAGCGAGATTTAGACCGTTGGGTGCTGAGGTTATGCAAAATGCAGCATGACGCTGCATCAGACCAACGCCATTTCCCTGACCAGTCGGGTATCAAGGCTGAACCGCTCCTGCGAGACCATCTTGAACTGCCCCTCTGCCAGGTCACAACTCACCAGCAAGTTCCACGAATGCCGGGTTGCCGCCGAGGGAATCAGTACAAACGGATGTTCAGCCAGTAAAGCGTCGGCAAACAATCGCTGATTGGGTGACGGCCGTGCAGGGCTCAGCCAGTAAGGGTTCGGCACCTCTTCGGGCTGCACGATTTTCACCTTCGCGTCGCTGATGACCTCAAAGCACGTCAATACATAAGGTTCGCGGTCCAGGGCATCAAAGCTGCGGTTGGCTGCCACCTCCAGAATGGCCGAGGACGGGTCGACTGATGCGTAGACGACGCGTCGTCCGGGAATGTTCCATCGACCCCCTCTCATCTTTGAACCCATCCCGCTATCCCACGTTCTTCCATAAACCTCGCGGTCAAGCCGCCATGCATACCAATGTTTGTCCCACGGCAAGGGATTCATGGGTAAACCCCATAGATAAGCTGACTCAGATACTGCTCCACCATCTGAAAACCCAATGGATGCAGGGTCAATTCCAGCGGCACATGACCGTAAAAATAGGTAGAGGGTTTCTGCAGCCAGTCCTCCGCCCGTGGTTGCCCCCCGAAGGCCCGAATGGCTAACTCCAGCACCAATGCATATTGGTAGGCGATGACACTCTGCTGCGGGTCAAGCCGTACCGGTTTGCCTTCCTTCAGCAGCCGCCTTACCGTTCTGACCGACTTGCCAGTGATGAGTTTGACCATGTCGCCTTGCTGATAAAGCTCGGAGGTTGAAAGCATGTCGACGACGTCGTTCAGCTCGAAACCCTCATCGGTAAGCTGAATAATCAGCAGGGCGTCATCACCGATGTTCCGGCCATGCACGAGCAATTCGACAGGCTTGCCCTCGACTTTCTTCAAACCCGCCAACCGGGGTACTTTTGCGCTGGGCAAGGCGACATCCTCCATGGGGCACCTGGCACGATCATCGCGCCACTGATGGCGAGCGGAATAAGCAGGCGTTTCGTATTCGAGGTGTGCAGTTCGCATGATCAATCCATTATCAGAGGCCTGAGTGATAAGGCCGTTAACGACTTCAATGTCATCGCCGATGCTATAGATCACGCTTCCGACGGCCAACCTTAAAAAGTCGTCGGAAATATCCCCGTTTTCGCCCAAAGTCCGGCAACTTCCGTAGGACGCTGCCTGACGCCATTCCGTCCTCAACTGCCGAAGTGATAACTCACATCCAGCCACCACTGGCGCCCGTACGGGTCGTAGTTGCCGGTCGGGTAATACGGCCAGCCCGCCGAGTCGTCATGCTTGACCTGATTGAGCACGTTGTTCACGGTCAGCCCGACACTCGCCCGGTCGTTGAGTTTGTACCGTGCACTGGCGTTGAACACCGTCCACGGCGACAGGCGCCCGTCGCCCGCGCCGTTGGTGACCGAGCCGTAACGAATCCCCATCAGCGTTGCCGTGGCCTTCTGGTAATCCCAGGTCAGGCTGGCGTTGACCTTGCTGCGCCAGTCGTAGTTGGTGCGCGAGGTGCGCCAGTCCTGGGTCGGTGCTTCGTCCGATTCCTTGTAGTAATGCGAGAGCACCAGGGTGTAGCCCAGCGCCGAACTGAACGCGCCGTACTGCCCGGCGCCCCAGCGGATGTTGCTCTTGAAGTCCAGACCGCTGACCCGTTCGCTGGCGGCGTTGATCGCGTTCACCCGCACCCGCTGCAACTGATTGGGATCGACGGCGGCATTGCCGGGATTGCGATCGACGCGTGCCAGGGTCGACTGGCAGTTGGCCGAGTTGATGTCCTGGGTGCCATTGCGGCATTCGTTCTCTTGCTGCAACAGGCGGTTTTCGTCGACGGTGGTCAGCAGGTCATCGATCTCCACTCGCCAGAAATCGGTGGAGAAATCGAAATTGCGCGACGGCGACCAGACGAAACCGTAGGTCCAGGATTTGCCGCGTTCGGATTCCAGATCCGCCGTGCCGCTCTGGGTGTAATCGACGCGCCCACGGTCACAGGCGCCCTCCACGCCCTGGCTGCAACCGTAATAGTCGATCTGTGCCGGGTAGTAGCCGTTGCTGTCGGACTGATAGATGTAGTTCAGGTCCGGGGCGCGGAAACTGGTGCCGTAGCTGCCGCGCACCAAAAGGCTGTTCACCGGCCGCCATTCCAGGCCGAGGTTGTAGGTTTTCTGTTGTTCGGTGCGGCCGCTGAATTTGTATTGGTCCCAGCGCCCTGCCGCTGTGGCCAGCACCGTGTCGGTGACAGGAATGCTGAACTCGCCACCGGCCGCGTAACGCTTGCGCGAGCCGCCGGAGCTTTGCGCCGGGGACACGCCGTAGAAACTGCCGTCATTGAGGCTGTCATCCGGGTCGATGCGATATTCCTGCTTGCCCGCCTCCAGCACCCCGGCGAATCCCACCGGGCCGGCCGGCAGGTCAAACAAATCGCCGTTGACCGAAGCGTTGTAACTCGTGGACACCGACTTGCTGCTCTGCGTCAGGTTGCCGCGAAACTTCTCCCATTCCTGGGTTGTCAGGGGCCGGTCGAGGCGCGAGGCATCCGGCGCGAACACCGGGTAACCGTCGCGGGTGCCCAGTTGCGGACCGAGGTAGAAATCCTGGATCGACGACAGCGGCGTGTAACGCGTGGTGCGAACGCTTTTGTACTCGGATCGGTTGGCCGCCAGTTCATAGTTCCACCCGGTGTCGGCGATCTTGTCCGAAAGGCCCAGGGTGCCGGTCCAGGAGGTGTCGCGCCACTTGCTGTTGTTGCTGGTGCGCCCACCGATTTCCTCTTCGCCGAAGCGTCGATACCAACGCTCCAGATTGCCGCTGTTCTGGTTGATGAAATCCGGCGAAGTGAAGCTCGGGCCACGGGTGTTGTTCTGGATGTGATCGAGGCCGTACATCAGATCGGCGAAGACCTGGCCGCTGTCGCTGAAATGCCAGGTGCCACGGGTGTAGCCGTCGTAGTTTTCCTTTTGCGTCTGCACCGTCCAGTAATCGTTGTACATCTGGTCGGTGCGGCAACGTCCGCCGCTGTTGAACAGCTTGTTGTCGAACGTGCCCTGATAGGCGCCGCAACCTGGCCCCAGATAGCGATTGTTGGTCAGGTCGCGACGGTAGCCGACATCCGCCAGCGGTCCGCTCTGCATGAAGCCGCGATCATCGGCCCAGATCGGATCGCGGTTGGTCAGTTCAAGTCCGAACAAACCGTCGAAGTCGCCCCAACTGCCGCCGCCGCTGATCTGCAAACGCTGGTTGTCGCCGCCGCCGCGCTCGCTGGTGCCGCCCTTGAGGTTGACGTCGACGCCATTCATTTTGTCCTTGAGGATGATGTTCACCACCCCGGCAATCGCATCCGAACCGTAGATCGCCGACGCGCCGCTGCTGAGCACTTCGATGCGGTCGATGATCGCCGACGGAATGTTCGCAAGGTTGGTGAAGTTGACCTTGCCGTCGTACGGCGTCGGGTAATCGGCGACCCGCCGGCCATTGATCAGCACCAGCGTGTGGTTGGGACCGAGGCCACGCAGGTTGAGGGCGCTGGCCGCCGGTTGCCAGGTGTTGCCGTAGTCTTCGCCCTGGGTCATGCCGGTGTTCTGGGTTTGCGTGGCGAGGGCGTCGAAGACGTTCTTGTAGCCGCGCGCTTCCATTTCTTCGTGGGTGATGACGTTGACCGGCGTCGCACCATCGCTCTGCGCCCGGGCGATCCGCGAGCCGGTGACGGTGACTTTTTCCATTCGGTAATCGGCGCTGCTGGCGGGCGCCACGGCAGCCGCCTTGACCGGCGCGGCGCTCGGCGCATCGGCCGGGCGAATGCTCAGGCCCTGGCTGCCCTGCTCGACTTGCAGGCCGCTGCCGATCAGTGCTTTCTCTACCGCCTGACGGCCACCCAATGCGCCGCGCACCGCACTGCTGCGCTTGCCCTGCACCAGATTCTGACTGAAGGAAATCGGCACCCCGGTCTGGCGCGAGATATCCAGCAGCACCTCGTCGAGGGCCCCGGCGGCAATGTCGAAGGTAAAGACCTGAGCGGCGACGTCCTGTGCCTGAACGGCGGCCGGGGCAATCCCCGTCGCCAGCACGATGGCCAGCGTCAGGCGGGACAATTTTTGTTGTTTGAATGAGAACATCGAGGGGCTTCCCTGTTGAAGGCGTCTGCAGGGAATGAGCAGCGGGCCGGCGCTTTTTATAGGGGGACGGATAGACCGGGAAGTTATGGATTTATAACCGTGCTTCAATGCTGACCCAGTACGGGTTGTGCCAGGTGACGCGGATCGGGAGCGAACGCTCCAGCAGTTGCAGCGTGCGGTCGCTGTCGTCCAGTGGATAGAGACCGCTGAGGCGCAAACCGGCGACCTCGGGGCTCAGGTGCAGGATGCCGCGACGGTAGCTGCGCAGGCTGTCGATGACTTCGCTCAAAGGGCGATCACGCACTTCAAGCCGCCCTTGCACCCAGGCACTTTCCTGTCCTTTGCTGCGTTCCAGCGCGAGGATTTCCTGTCTGTTGAACAGCAGACTTTCGCCGGCCTCCACCACTTGCCGCGCGCCGCTGGCGGTGACCACTTCGACCTGTGAATGCAGCATCACCAGCCGCGTTGAATCGTCACCGCGCTGCACCAGGAATTTGGTCCCGAGCGCACGCATCCGCCCGTGCTCGGTTTCGACCACAAACGGTCGGGCCAGATTTTTCGCCACATCGATCAGCAGCTCACCGCTGCGCAAGTCCAGCAAACGTTCGAGATTGTTGAAGCGCGGCACCACGCGGCTGCGGGCATTGAGGGTCAGAGCGCTGCCATCCTCCAGCGTGAATTCCCGACGCTCGCTGGTACCGGTCGACAACTCGCCAGCCTCGGGCAACCAGCCATAACGTCGACCGAGCAAACCGGCCAGCACCGCGATACCGAGCACACTCAAACTGCCACTGAGGAATCGGCGTCGACTGGACGGTGCATTCAAGCTGTGCAGCACACTCTCACGCGGCAAGCCGCGCAGGTTCGAATGGCGCAGCAGATTCAGCCCGCCACCCATTTGCTCGATGATCTGCTGATGCCGTGGATCCGCCGTGCGCCAGGCGTCGAAGGCCGCACGCTCCTGCAAGCTGACGTGCCCCGATTGCAGCAGTGCCATCCATTGCGCGGCTTCGTCGATCAGCGTTTCGTCCGGCCTCATGCCTGCATCGCCTGATAGCAACGCTTGAACGCTTCGACCATGTATTGCTGCACGCGGCTGGTGGACACGCCGAGGCGTTCGCCGATTTCGCTGTAGGTCAGGCCGTCGAGCTGGTGATAGAGAAACGCAGCCTTGGCCTTGGCCGACAAACCATTGAGCAAGCGATCCACCGCCAGCAGCGTTTCGATCACCAACTCCCGTTCCTCGGGCGACGGATGCACCGGTTCCGGCGCCAGTGCCAGGCTTTGCAGATAAGCGCGCTCCAGATCCTGCCGGCGCCAGCCTTCATAGACCAGCCGCCGGGCAATCGTGGTCAGCAGCGCGCGGGGTTCGCGAATCGCCAGCGGATCGGGCAGCGCCAGGACCCGAAGAAAAGTTTCCGAAGCAATGTCCTGTGCGCTGTGCGGGCAGCCGAGGGTACGGCTGACCGCTGCGCACAACCATCGGTAGTCCTTTTGGAACATTTGCCCGATGACCTGGTAATGCGGGTTGTGACTCCCCATACCTTACTCCCTGAAAACGGGCTCCACCCGCTGCGAAAATCCATGGATACGCCGGGATCTTCCGGCGGTGATCAGGGGTGCGACTGTGCTATAGCGCCTGAGACATTTGAAGTAATAAAAAATCAGGATCAGCAAACCTTTGAGAATAAGGCACGTCGTCGCCACGGCAACATTGGCTGACACAACGTTGATCTCGATCAGTGGCGCCAGCCACGCCAGTCTCTAACCTTGCGCCTCCATCGATAGCCACGGACGGCTCACCGGGAGCCTGCGGCTGACCTTTCAAGGAAGAGCAATCATGCGATCACTCAACATCATTCTTCTGTCGTCGGCGTTCAACGGCCTGACCCAGCGTGCCTGGCTGGAACTGCGTCAGGCCGGGCATTCACCCAGCGTGGTGCTATTCACCGACGAAACCGCCGTGTGCGAGCAGATCGAAAACAGCGGCGCTGACCTGGTGATCTGCCCGTTCCTCAAGGATCGCGTTCCCCACGCGCTGTGGAGCAATCCGCAGCGTCCGGTGGTAATCATCCACCCGGGCATCGTCGGCGATCGCGGCGCCAGCGCACTGGATTGGGCGATCATGCGCGAGCTGCCGTCCTGGGGCGTGACCGCCCTGCAAGCGGTAGAGGAAATGGACGCCGGCCCGGTCTGGGCCACCTGTGAATTCAACTTGCCAACGGGCCTTCGTAAATCCGAGCTGTACAACGGTCGGGGCAGCGACGCGGCGATCCGTTGCATCCGTGAAGTGGTGGAGAAATTCATCGACGGCTTCGAGCCGGTGGCGCTGGATTACAACGATCCGACAGTGCGCGGGCGCTTGCAGCCGAACATGAAGCAGGACGACCGCACCTTCAGCTGGCACGACTGCTCACGCTTCATCAAGCGCTGCATCGATGCGGCGGACGGCCAGCCCGGCGTACTCGCCAGCCTCGCCGGCGGGCAGTATTACGTGTACGACGCGCACCTCGATCAGCGCACCGGCATGCCCGGCGAGATTCTCGCGGTGCATGACGACGCGGTACTGGTGGCGACTGGTGATCACAGTCTGTGGATCGGCTCGCTGCGGCGCAAACCGCAACCGGGCGAAGAAACCTTCAAGCGTCCGGCGCGGCATGTGCTGGCCGGGAAGTTGTCTGGCGTGCCGGTGCTGGACTGGTCGATTGCCAACGCGCCATTCGGCGACGAGGCGTATCAGCCGATCCGTTACCGCGAGTCCGGTCAGGTCGGCGAGCTGACGCTGGAGTTCTACAACGGCGCCATGAGCACCGAGCAATGCCGGCGCATGGTCGAGGCGCTGCGTTGGGCCAAATCACGCGACACTCACGTGCTGTTGATCAAGGGTGGACGCGGCAGTTTTTCCAATGGCGTGCATCTGAACGTGATCCAGGCCGCCGAAGATCCGGGTGCCGAAGCCTGGGCCAATATCCAGGCCATCGATGATGTGTGCGAAGAATTGCTCAGCGCACGGCAACTGGTGGTCAGCGGGGTTACCGGCAATGCCGGCGCGGGCGGTGTAATGCTCGCCCTGGCGGCTGACATCGTGTTCGCCCGCGCCGACATCGTGCTCAACCCGCATTACAAGAGCATGGGCCTGTACGGCTCGGAATACTGGACTTACAGCCTGCCCCGCGCCGTCGGCCCGGCGATGGCGGAACAATTGACTCAGGCCTGTCTGCCGGTCAGCGCTGCGCAGGCGCTGCAACTGGGCATGGTTCAGGAAATCGGCCCGCGCTGCCCGGACGAGTTCTCGCTGTGGCTGCTGCAACGGGCCAACAGTGTGCTGAGTGATCCGAATTATGCGCCGGTGCGCGAACGCAAGCTGCGGGTCGATCATGCGCTGATCCGCCAATGCCGCGAGGCGGAGCTGCAAGAGATGCAGGAAGACATGCTGTACAACCGCAATCAGTTCGCCGAGAAGTGCCGCAACTTCGTGTACAAGCGCAAAACTTGCTGTACGCCGGCGCGGTTGGTGGAGGAATGGGCGCGGGTGGTTGAGACCGATCTGGTCAGTTAATCGGCGGTGCCTGTTTTTCCCCTCACCCTAGCCCTCTCCCCCAGGAGAGGGAACTGATCCGGGGATATTGACGAGATACATCGACTTGGAATATCTGCTTTGAATCCATAATCGACTCGGTCTTTCAGGTCGATGTATAGCGCAAGACAACTCGGTCGATCCCCTCTCCCTCGGGGAGAGGGCTAGGGTGAGGGCGCTTTTGCCTTACAATGCGCGCACCTCAACCACCGGCCCGCCCATGGACATCGATCTCGCCCGCACCTTTCTGGAAATCGTCCGCCACGGCAGCCTCGCCGCGGCGGCGGAAAAGCTGTTCGTCACGCAAACGGCAATCACCGCCCGGGTCCAGAAACTCGAAAGCCAGTTGGGCAGCACGCTGTTCGTGCGCAACCGTGCCGGTGCGCGGCTGACCGCCAACGGCGAGGCCTTCGTGGTCTACGCCAATCAACTGGTGCAGACCTGGGAAGCCGCGCGCCGCGACCTACCCTTGCCCGAGGGCTATCACAACGTGCTGCACATCGGCGGCGAGGTCAGCCTGTGCAACCCATTGATGCTCAGTTGGGCTGCCGAGCTGCGAGAGAAAATCCCCGGCCACGCCTTGCGCATGGACATCCGCGACGGCGAAAACCTGCTGCGCCAGCTCGAACTAGGCGTACTCGATGCCGCGCTGGTCTATCAACCGGAATACTGGCCAGGACTGCAGGTCGAGCAGGTGCTGGAGGAGAAACTGATTCTGGTGACCACGCCCGGCCGCCCGGCCCCCTACGTGTACATCGATTGGGGCCCGGACTTCCGCCGCCAGCACGACGCCGCCCTGCCGGAAAAGGCCAAGGCCGCCCTGAGCTTCAACCTCGGCCCGCTGGCCCTGCAATACATTCTCGAGAACGGCGGCAGCGGCTATTTCCGGACCCGGGTCGTGCGCACCTACCTGGAAAGCGGCGCGCTGGAGCCGGTGACCAAAGCCCCGGAATTCGGCTACCCGACCTACCTCGTCTACTCCCGCGACCGTGACTCGGCGATCCTGCAACAGGCGTTCGACCTGCTGCGCGAGGTGATCAGGGCCGATGACGACTGGTCGCAGCGCTGGAACCCGTTGAGCTGACGGCCGCTATGCACCGGAGCATGGCACTTGTGACCTGAAGGTTGCCCCTGCACAAACGGCGGGATCGGCTACGCTGCCGGGATAACGACAATATCCGCAGGTGACCGCAGTGAGGCAGACCACCGAGGCTTTTCGCAGCCGCTACCGTGCGGCGATCCATCCCCGCTACAACCCGTGGCTGCACGGTGCGTTCGTGCTGCTGTTCGGCGTGCTGGCCATCGGCGCGTTCTGGAGCAGCGTGCACCAGGTGCAACCGCTGGAATGGCTGACCGTGCCGCTGACCCTGCTGTTCTTCAATTTCGGCGTGTACATGGTTCACCGCCACCTCGGCCATCATAAAAAGAGTTTCACGCGGATGTTCTACGCCCGACATGCCGGCGACCATCACAGCTTTTTCACCCCCGGCCACATGACCTACGACGGCGCCCGCGACTGGCGGGTGATTCTGTTCCCCGCCTGGCTGATCGTGCTGCACACGCTGGTGATCACCCTGCCTCTGTGGTGGCTGTTCGCGCAGTTCAACGGCAATGTGGCCGGGCTGTTCGGCGGCTGCATGGTGTTCGGTTACCTGACCTATGAAGTGTTTCACGCCTGCGAACATCTGCCGCCGCAGAACCCGCTGACCCGCCTGCCGTGGATCCGCCAGATGCGCCGTCTGCACGAGCTGCATCACCGTCGCGAGCGCATGCAGGAGCGCAATTTCAATATCGTTTTTCCGCTGATGGACTACCTGTTCGGCACCCTCTACTGGGAGCCGGAAACCGCCCCTCTGACCGATTCGAGAACGCCCATGACCCGCATGCAGCACACCGTCGACATTGCCGGCGATCCGATCGCCGTCCTCGCCTACGCCGCCACCGTCAGTCGCTGGCCGGAGTGGCATCCGTCTTCACTGAAGATCGACGGCCCCAGCGGTGCGCTACATGCCGGTGCGCGATTCGACGAGGACATTCACGCTGGCGGGCGTGAGGGGCATTTGCGCTGGGAGGTCACCGAATACCTGCCGGGCCGGCGCTGGTGTGCCCGGGCCCAAAGTGATCAGGGTCTGTCGTTGCGGCTGACCTATGAATGCTCGGCGCACAACGATGCCACTCGGTTTGTACGAACCCTCGATTATCAGTTCGAGGGCATTGGCCTGCGCATTGCCAACCACTTGCTGCTCAAGCGTCGCATCGAGCGCGAATCGGCGGCTTCGATGCTGGCCCTGCGTGACATGGCGACCCGGCACCTCGCTCTCGCGGGAGCCCACGTGTGAGATGGCGTTATCTGCTGTTGCTGCTGATTGTCGGCGTTCTGGCCTTCTTGTTGTTGATGCCGACCAAGGTCGAGCCCGTGGCCTGGACACCGCAACCGGCGCCCTCGCTGACCGAAGGCCAGTACGCTGACAACCAGCGACTCAAGGGCGCGGCACAAGTTGGCCCAAGTGACATCGAAGGCCCGGAA
Source organism: Pseudomonas sp. GW456-12-10-14-LB2 (assembly GCF_002884345.1). Taxonomy (NCBI): domain Bacteria; kingdom Pseudomonadati; phylum Pseudomonadota; class Gammaproteobacteria; order Pseudomonadales; family Pseudomonadaceae; genus Pseudomonas; species Pseudomonas sp. GW456-12-10-14-LB2. Next base: position 21,132 of record NZ_POHV01000038.1, on the reverse strand, counting down.
GCGCTGCTGCTGGAAAACGACTTTCTGATCACCGGGCTGCACGACGGACGCCTGCTGCGCACCAGCCTCGACGGTCAGCAGCGCAAGGTGCTGGCGGATACCGGCGGCCGGCCGCTGGGGCTGGCGCGGCATCCCAACGGTTTGCTGGTGATCGCCGACGGGGTCAAGGGTTTGCTGTCGCTCGATGCGCAGGGTCAACTGGTGGCGCTGACCACCGAAGCCAATGGCCTGCCGTTCGGGTTTACCGATGACGTGGCCATCGACAAGTCCGGGCATTACGCCTACTTCAGCGATGCCACGAGTCGCTGGGGTTACGGCCACGATGGCGAAGCGATCATCGAGCATGGCGGCGACGGACGCCTGCTGCGTTATGACTTCCAGACCGGCAAGACCGTCGTGCTGCTCGACAAACTGGAATTCGCAAACGGCGTGACGCTCGGCCCCGATGACGCCTATGTGCTGGTCAACGAAACCGGCGCCTACCGCATCAGCCGCTATTGGCTGACCGGGCCCAAGGCCGGCACCCATGACCTGTTCATCGACAACCTGCCGGGGCTACCGGACAACCTCGCGTTCAACGGCCGGGACCGTTTCTGGGTGGCGCTGTACACACCGCGCAATCCGCTGCTGGATCGCACGGCTGAACTCCCGTTCGTACGCAAGATGATCGTGCGGGCCATGACTGTACTGCCCAAACCGGTGGAGAAGCGCGGGTTCGTGCTGGGCCTGGATCTGGACGGCAAAGTGATCGCCAATCTGCAGGATGCCAGCGCCGGCAATTACTCGCCGATCACCACGGTGCGCGAGTATGGCGAGTGGTTGTATTTCGGCTCGTTGAAGGCGACGCACATGGCGCGGCTGCCTCTCGAGGCAGCCTTGAAGTGAGGCGATGGCAGCCGGTCAGTTACTGGATCGATCGAACTTGTCCGGATCCTCATCCTCCGGCACTTCCTCGCTCTTGCGTTCCTCTTCAGGATTACGGACGGTGTGCGCCGGACTGTTCGGCTCGGGATGGGTGGGTACCGGGTCGAATGCACCCTGCTCTTCACTGGGGAATTTTGGATCTTTCATAAGGCACCTCGTTGAGAGTCGCAATGTGAAGACTCTGAACATTCGAGGTGCCGGTCGGGGCTGTCGTTCCAGTCGTTTCACCAGCGAGGGCCGGTGGCGCGACTGACGGTCAGGTTCGAGCCTGCAACTGCTCGACGATCTTGTCCTTGACCTGCAGGCGTTTCTCTTTGAGTTTCTTCAGGGTGTCGTCGCTCGGCGCATCCGAGGTCGCCGTCTCGGCCTTGACGACTTCGGCGTCCGCCTGGGAATACTTGTTGATCAGTGCATCCAGATGTGGATCCGCGGTGCGTCGTTGCTGGATCTCTTCCTTTGTCAGTTTCAAGTCCTGTAACAAATCATGGGTCACCGGCATGGAACACCTCCGTCAGTTGATCGGTAGCCAACGCGACCGATTGCGCTGGCCAAGTATCAGAATGGCCTCGGTTGACCGGTTCTGTCGACCTCCTGTCAGACCAGCGGTGCCCGTTCGTCGCCCTTTCGCAAATGCGATAAAACCTTTGGTCGGCGAAATCCCTCCATTGAATAACGCTCACAAAAACCTGCGTGGAGAAACACCAATGGACGGATTCAAACTGCGTCATCTTTTTCTGGCCGTTGCGTTGAGCACAGGCATGGGCTCGGCCTTCGCTGCCACCGACAACGACTTCGTCGACAACGCTGCTGCCGGCGGCATCGCCGAGATCGAAACCAGTCGCCTGGCGCTGGAGAAGAGTCAGTCGGCCGACATCAAGGCCTTCGCCAACATGATGATCACCGACCACGGCAAAGCCAACGATGAACTGGCGACGATTGCCAAGGCCAACGACATCGAAGTGCCGGATACCACGACGCTGGTCAAACAGGCCAAGGAAAAAATCCTCGACATGCGCGATGAGTCGTTCGATGCCGCCTATGCCAACAATCAGGTGAAGGCCCACGAAGAAACCATCGAGCTGTTCAAGAAACAAGCCAACACCGTGACCGATGACAAGGTCAAAGGCGCCACCGAACTCAAAGCCTTTGCGCAGAAAATGCTGCCCGGTCTGGAAAAACACCTGGCCGCCGCCAAAGAGCTACAGGCCAAACACCCCAGCAAGTAACCGCCAGGTACTCAAAGAGGCCGCCTCCATTGGACGCGGCCTCTTTGCGTTGGGGCCTTGTTGCAGGCAAAAGATCAGCATTTCCGGCCACGCCGACTAGAGTTACCGGTGCATTGCTTGCGGCAGATCAAAAATATCCTCGCGGGAACGAACAACTATTTCGAACGGCCAGGGTCATTCACTTCGCGCCGGTCATTTTCCGAAGAACCGGCCCCCAATTCGCAATGGAGCAACAGGCACATGGCAGCACTGCAGAACAGCACACTCGATGCGATGAAAAACAAACAGGCACAACTGCTGGGCGAATGGATCAACGGGCTGCAAGCCAGCGGTGCTACCCGCAACATCAAAGAACACGACATACAGCAACAAACCAGCGAATTCCTGCAACTGGTGGTCAGCGGCCTGGAAAACGACAGCGGCACCAACATCGCCGCGCCGGGCTGGGAAGGCATGCGCCAGTTCCTCGAAAAACTCTCCCACAGCCGGGCCCAGCTCGGTCAGGATTCGCAGCAGACTGCCAGCTTCATTTTCTCGCTCAAGGGCCCGCTGTTCGCCCTGCTGCAAAACCATTATCAGGACCAGCCCGCCCTGCTCGCCGAACAGCTTTGGGAAATCTCCGAACTGTTCGATGCTTTCGGCCTGTACACCATCCGCACCTTCCAGAAATCCCGTGAAGCAGTGATCAAGCGCCAGCAGGAAGAACTGCTGGAGCTGTCGACCCCGGTGGTCAAACTGTGGGATGGCGTGCTCGCGCTGCCGATGATCGGCACCCTCGATTCGCAACGCACCCAAGTGGTGATGGAATCGCTGCTGCAACGCATCGTCGACACCGGTTCGGAAATCGCCATCATCGACATCACCGGCGTGCCGACCGTCGACACGCTGGTGGCCCAGCACCTGCTCAAGACCGTGACCGCGATCCGCCTGATGGGCGCCGATTGCATCATCAGCGGCGTGCGTCCGCAGATTGCCCAGACCATCGTCCATCTGGGCCTGGATCTGCAGGGTGTGGTCACCAAAGCCAATCTGGCCGACGCACTGAAGCTGGCCCTGACCCGTCTGGGCATCACCCTCACCAAGACGGTCTGAACAATGGAACGTATCCCGATTCTTCAGATGGGTGACTTCCTGCTGGTGACCATCCAGGTCGACATGCACGACCAGCTCGCCCTCACCCTGCAGGACGATCTGTCCGAGCGCATCAGCAAAACCTCGGCGCGCGGGGTGTTGATCGACATCTCGGCGCTGGACATGGTCGATTCGTTCATCGGCCGGATGATCGGCACCATTTCCGGCCTGTCGAAAATCATGGATGCCGAAACCATGCTGGTCGGCATGCAGCCGGCGGTCGCCATTACCCTGGTCGAGCTCGGTCTGTACCTGCCGGGCGTCAGCACCGCGCTGAACGTCGAGCGCGGAATGAAACTGCTGCAGGAACGAGTACGCCAGCAATGACCGTGCGCAGCAGCGGTACTCAACCGATCAACATCGAGCAGGACGTGGTGCTGGCCCGGCAACAGGCGCGAAAGCTGGCCACCGAGTGCGGCATGCGCCTGATCGACCTGACCAAACTGGTGACCGCCGTCAGTGAGCTGGCGCGCAACACCATGGTGTATGGCGGTGGCGGAGACATGGACTGGCAGATCCTCGATGACAACCACAAGGTCGGCCTGCGCCTGACCTTTCGCGATGAAGGCCCGGGCATTCCCGACATCAAACTGGCGATGACCGACGGCTGGACCTCCGGCAGCGGTCTGGGCCTGGGCCTGACCGGGGCCAAGCGGCTGGTGGACGAATTCGAACTGGACACCGAGCCCGGCAAAGGCACTCGCATAACGATCACCCGATGGACATGAACATTAGCGGGACATTGACCCAGGTGTTGGTGATCGAGGACAGCAGCCAGATCGGCCATGCCCGGCGTACGGCGCAACGTCTGGCCGAGCAACACGGTTTTGGCGAAAGCGACGCAGGCCGTGTGGCGCTGGTGGCCACGGAGCTGGCAAGCAATGTGCTCAAGCATGCCGGGCGCGGGGAATTGCACCTGCGTCTGCTGCCGCGTCAGGGTGACGACGGTATCGAGATGATTGCGGTCGACCGTGCCCAGGGGTTTGATCTGGACGCGTGTCTGGCGGACGGCTTTTCCACCGGTGGCACTCAGGGCATCGGCCTCGGTGCAGTGGCACGCCAGGCGGATGTCTTCGATGTTTTTGCCGATCATCGCGGCGCGGTGCTGCTGGCTCGTTTATACCCGCGCAGCGACCGGCAGGTGGATATGCCGTATGGTGTCAGCCAACACTCGCTGCACAACGACCCGGCCTGCGGTGATGTCTGGCATCTGGCGATCCACGGCGCTGACGTCAGTGCTCTGGTGGTCGACGGTCTGGGCCATGGCGAGGACGCCGAGCGTGCGGCCCGCGCCGGTGAAAAGGCCTTTGCCTTGAATCCGTTCGGTGCGCCGACGCTGCTGATGGAAGACATGCACCGCGAGATGATCGGGAGCCGGGGCGGCGCGGTGGCATTCGCGCAGTTTCACGCCGGCCGTGCCAATCTGTCGTTCACCGGTGTCGGCAACATCGGTGCCAGCCTGATCGCCTCCGACAAGTCGCGCGGACTGGCCTCGCATCCCGGAATCGTCGGCGGCCAATACCGGAAAGCCCAGCCCTTTGACTATGCTCACGTGAACGGACATCTATTGATCATGTACAGCGATGGCTTGCAGTCCCGTTGGAATCTACAAGACTACCCCGGTCTGGTGCATCGCCATCCCGCCGTGATAGCCACCGTCCTGCACCGCGATTTCTGTCGTGGGCGCGACGATGTAACGGTGCTGGTCGTTGCCCTGGAGGCCGCCCATGGCTGAGTCCCCGACACTGAGCAATGCCGAACAGGCTGCGTTGATCGCCCAGTTGCAGAGCGAAACGGCGGCACTGCGCGAAGAACTCGACGAAACCAATCAGGGCGTACTCGCGCTGTACGCCGAACTCGACACCCAGGCCGAACAACTGCGCCAGGCGTCCGACCTGAAAAGCCGCTTTCTGTCGTACATGAGCCACGAGTTCCGCACCCCGCTGGGCTCGATCCTGAGCATCAACAGCCTGCTGGCCGACGAACTCGACGGCCCGCTGAGCCCCGAGCAGCACAAGCAGGTGGCCTTCGTCAGCAGCGCCGCCCGGGAACTCAGCGACATGGTCGATGACCTGCTCGACCTGGCGAAGATCGAGGCCGGACGCATCAGCATTTCTCCGGCGTGGTTCGACATGTTCGATCTGTTCGCCGCACTTCGGGGGATGTTCCGGCCGATTGTCGACGCCACGGCGGTGGACCTGATTTTCGAGGAACCGGTGGGTTTGCCGCGCCTCTTCACCGATGACAAGAAGCTGGCGCAGATTCTGCGCAACTTCATTTCCAACTCGCTGAAATTCACCACCCGTGGCGAAGTCCGGGTCTCGGCACGCCTGGAAGGTCAGGACAAAGTGCGATTTGCGGTCAGCGACACCGGCATCGGTATCGCCCCCGAGCTGCACGGCACCTTGTTCGAAGACTTTTCTCAGGTCGACTCACCGCTGCAAAAACGCCTGCGCGGCACCGGCCTGGGCTTGTCGCTGTGCAAGCGCTTCGCCGAATTGCTCGGTGGCCAGGTCGGTGTCGAAAGTACGCCGGGCGTGGGTTCAAGCTTTTTCGTGATCATTCCGTTGGCGATTGCTGAGGAGAACGTCGATGAAACATGACATCCGTCTGTTGATCGTCGATGACAACGTTGCCACCCGCTACGCCTTGCGCCGACGCCTGGAGCGCCACGGTTACGAAGTGCTCGAGGCCGGTACCGGCGGCGAGGGGCTGACCCTGATCGCCAGTCAGTCGCTCGATGCGCTGATCCTCGACGTCAACCTGCCGGACATGAGCGGGTTCGACATCGTGCGTAAACTGCGCGCCGACCCGGGCACCGCCCTGCTCCCGGTGATCCACGTGTCAGCGGCGTCGATCCAGACCGGCGACATCATCACCGGCCTCGATGCCGGGGCCGATGCGTATCTGATTCACCCGGTCGATCCCGATGTGCTGCTGGCGACTTTGCGCACCCTGCTGCGGGTGCGCGACACGGAGAATGCCTTGCGCGAAAGCGAGGCGCGTTTTCGGGAGATCTTCGTCAACATCTCCGCGCCCATCGCGGTGCTCGACGCCGACCTGAAAGTCCACGAGTGCAACCAAGCCTTCTCGCAACTGATCCAGGACAACCGCGACCCGCAGACCCTCAGTGAATGCTTCGCCGAGGATCAAAGCGCGATCCTTGACGAGCTACGCTTGCGACTGGTGGACGGCGAACGCTGGAAAGGCACACTGAACATGCGTGTGCAGGGCGAGATCCGCGAAACCCAGTGGCAGATATCACCGTACCGCACGCCAGAGCTCAGCCTGGTGTTCGTCGAAGACGTCACCGAACACCGCCATCGTGAACGCTCGCACCTTGCGCGACTGGACGACACCACCACACAACTGGCCAAGGAAGTCGCCGATCGGGTACGCGCCGAATCGCAGCTGCTGCAAGTGCAGAAAATGGATGCGCTGGGCAAACTCACCGGCGGCATCGCCCATGACTTCAACAACTTGCTGACCGGGATCATCACCAGCCTCGAACTGATCCAGAAACGCGTCGCCGATGCGCGCCCGGACAAAGTCCAGTTCTACGCCGAAGCGGCTCTGAGTTCGGCGATGAGCGCGGCCTCGCTCACCCATCGCCTGCTGGCTTTTGCCCGCCAGCAACCGCTCGACACACGCCCGGTGGATATCAACGACCACGTGCGTTCGCTGGAAGATTTGCTGGTGCGCACCATCGGCGAACGCATCGCCCTCAAGCTCGAAATGACCACCAAACCTGCCATCGCGCTGGTCGATCCGATCCAGCTCGAAAGCGCAGTGCTCAATCTGGTGATCAATGCCCGGGACGCATTGCCACGGGGCGGCAATATCTGGGTCAGCACGTACGCGGCGTATTCCCACGGCGACCCGAACCTCGCCGATGGATCCTACGTGGCGCTATCGGTGCGCGATGACGGTACCGGCATCGAGCACAGCGTCATCGATAAGGTGTTCGAGCCGTTTTTCACCACCAAACCGCTGGGCCAGGGCACCGGGCTGGGGCTGTCGACGATCTACGGTTTCGCCCGCCAGTCCGGCGGTGATGCGCACATCCGCAGCGTGGCGCGGCGCGGCACCGAAGTGACGATCATGCTGCCGGCCACCAGTGATCCGAGCGCTGTCGATGTGGCCCCGGTGGTCATTGATCCGCTAGGCGCGGGCGAACATGTGTTGATCGTCGAAGACATGCCGGCCGTGCGGCTGTTCGTCACCGAGGTGCTGGAAGACGCCGGTTACCGCTGCACCCAGGTCGGCGACATCGAAACCGCGCTGGAGCGCTTGCAGAACGACCCGTCGATCAACCTGCTGCTGACCGACGTCGGTCTGCCGCGCATGACCGGCCGCGAACTGGCCGACGTTGCCCGGGGCTGGCGAGAAGGGTTGCCGATTCTGTTCATGACCGGTTACGCGGAAACGGCGATCAATCGCCAGGTGTTCCTCGGGGCCGGCATGGACATGCTGGTCAAGCCCTTCCAGATCAGTCATTTGCTGGACAAGGTACGCCGCACGCTCGACGGCACCTGACACACCGCCATCGCGGGCAAGCCCGCGATGGCGGTGTGTCAGGCGACTCAGTTATCGGTTCAAGGCACGGGCAAGAAACGGCGCAGTCCGGCTCTTCTTGCTCGCCGCCACTTTCTGCGGCGTCCCGGCCACGACGATCTTGCCGCCCTGATCCCCCGCACCCGGGCCGATGTCGATCACCCAGTCACTCTGCGCCACCACGCGCATTTCATGCTCGACCACGATCACCGTGTGCCCCGCCGTCACCAGCGCATCCAGCTGCTCCAGCAAGCGGTCAACGTCGCGCGGGTGCAACCCGGTGGTCGGTTCATCCAGCACATACAACGTCGCGCCACGCTGGCTGCGTTGCAGCTCGGTGGCCAGCTTGATCCGTTGGGCTTCGCCGCCGGACAGTTCGGTCGCCGGTTGCCCGAGGCGCAGATAACCGAGTCCGATATCACGCAGCACCTCCAGCGAACGGCGGATCGCCGGTTGCTCGGCAAACACCATCACTGCTTCGTCCACCGTCAGCTGCAGCACCTGCGCGATGCTCAAGCCCTGCCAAAGGATGGCCAGGGTCTCGGGGTTGTAACGCGCGCCATGGCAGGTCGGGCACGGCGCATAAACGCTGGGCATGAACAACAACTCGACACTGACAAACCCCTCGCCTTCGCAGGTCGGGCAGCGACCCTTGGCGACGTTGAAGGAAAACTGCCCGGCGTCGTAACCCGCCGCTTTCGCCTCGTCGGTCGCGGCGAACAACTTGCGCACGTTGTCGAATAGCCCGGTGTAGGTCGCCAGATTCGAACGCGGGGTGCGGCCGATGGGTTTCTGATCAACCTGCACCAGACGCTTGATCGACTCCAGCCCGGCGCTGACCTGGCCGGTACTGGCAGTCGGGGTATCGTCTTCCAGGTTGAGTTCTTCCGGCTCGGCGTCACTGACGCTGCGCCCGAGCTGCGCGCCGACCAGTTCCAGCAGCGCCTGGCTGACCAGACTGGATTTGCCCGAACCGGAAACACCGGTGACCGAGGTGAAACAGCCCAGGGGAAATTCGGCGCTGAGGTTATTCAGGTTGTTGCGGGTGACGCCGTCGAGCTTCAGCCAGCCCGATGGTTTGCGCGCAGTGCGGGTCGAACGTTGCTGTTCGGCGAACAGATAGGCGCGGGTCTGCGAGTCCGCGATCGCGGCCAGCCCCGGCGGCGGGCCGCTGTAGAGAATCTGCCCGCCCTTTTCACCGGCCGCCGGGCCGACGTCGATCAGCCAGTCGGCGCGGCGCATGGTGTCCAGATCGTGCTCGACCACAAACACGCTGTTGCCGTCGGCCTTCAGACGCTGCAACGCTTCGAACAGGGCCTCGCCGTCGGCCGGGTGCAGGCCGGCGGAAGGTTCGTCGAGCACGTAGATCACACCGAACAATTGCGAGCCCAGTTGGGTGGCCAGCCGCAGTCGCTGCAACTCGCCGGACGACAGGGTCGGCGTGCTGCGCTCCAGCGCCAGATATCCGAGCCCGAGATCGGTCAGGGTGCTGACCCGGTCCAGCAAGTCCTCGGCAATGCGCTGCGCGGCCAGGCGTTTTTCCAGCGACAGGTTCGGCGTATGGCGCACGTCCGGCGCGTTGGCGTGGCCGCTGGCGCCATGGGCCACGCGCTGCTGGCGGGCTTCGCGGGTCTGGCTGTGGGACAGGGTTTCGCCGGCTTCATCGGCGTGTTCCAGCCAGCTCGGGTCCGCCACCGGTTTCAAGACTTCGGCGACTTGCAGCAACGGCATGCGCGACAACTCGCCGATGTCATGCCCGGCAAACGTTACCGACAACGCCTCGCGCTTGAGGCGCTTGCCATCGCACAACGGGCACAGGCTGCCGAGCATGAATTGCGACACGCGCTTCTTCATCAGCGCACTTTGCGAATGGGTGAAGGTGTGCAGGATGTAGCGCCGGGCGCCGGTGAAGGTGCCTTGATAACTCGGCTCCATCTTGCGCTTGAGGGCGACGCGGGTCTCTTCCGGCGTCAGCCCGGCGTACACCGGAACGGTCGGTGTTTCCTCGGTGAAGAGGATCCAGTCACGCTGTTTTTTCGGCAGCTTGCGCCAGGGAATATCGACGTCGATGCCCATGGTCACCAGGATGTCGCGCAGGTTCTGTCCCTGCCAGGCCAGCGGCCAGGAGGCCACGGCGCGCTGGCGGATGGTCAGATTCGGATCGGGCACCATCAGCGCTTCGGTGACTTCGTACACCCGCCCCAATCCATGGCACTGCGGGCAGGCGCCTTGCGGCGTATTCGGTGAGAAGTCCTCGGCGTAGAGCATCGGCTGCCCCGGCGGATAGCTGCCGGCGCGCGAGTACAGCATGCGGATCAGGCTCGACAGCGTGGTCACGCTGCCCACCGACGAGCGCGTGCTCGGCGTGCCGCGCTGTTGCTGCAGGGCCACGGCTGGTGGCAGGCCTTCGATGGAATCGACGTCCGGCACGCCGACCTGATCGATCAGCCGCCGCGCATAGGGCGCCACCGATTCGAAATAGCGCCGCTGGGCTTCGGCATACAGCGTTGAAAACGCCAGCGACGACTTGCCCGAACCCGACACCCCGGTGAACACCACCAGTGCATCGCGAGGAATGTCGACGTCCACGTTCTTCAGATTGTGTTCACGGGCACCGCGCACGCGAACCATGCCGGCGGCAGAACTGGAATTGCGTCTGGAAGTCATCGGCCAGCCTTGGTCAGGGGATTGGAGCTCAGGTGCTGAGCACGGAACGGATCATCTGCAGCAGTGCTTCGGGGCCATAGGGTTTGCCGAGCAAATGGGTGTCGGGGCTGAGCTGGTGGTTGCGCGAGATGATGTCGCGCGTGTGCCCCGAGGTGAACAGCACGGCCACCGGCGGCACTTGCACCTTGGCCCACGCCGCCAGATCGGAGCTCTTGATAAGACCGGGCATGACCACGTCGGTGAAGATCAGGTCGACCCGAGCGCCTTCCATCAACATCTGCATGGCCGCGTCACCATTGCCCGCCGTCAGCACGCGGTAGCCTTCTTCGCGCAACAGCTCGACCGCCGAGGTGCGCACCGCTTCGTTGTCCTCGACCACCAGGATCGTCTCGTGACCACCCGCCTGCTGATGATTGACGCTCGGCGAGTCATCGAGCACGGGGCGCAGGCTGCGCGGGAAATACAACTGCACTCGCGTGCCCTGGCCCACCTGGCTGTCGATCTCGACATGCCCGCCGCTCTGTTTGACGAAGCCGAACACCATGCTCAAGCCGAGGCCCGTGCCCTGGCCGTCGGCCTTGGTGGTGAAGAACGGTTCGAACACCTGCTCGAGTATGTGCGGGGCAATGCCGACGCCGCTGTCACTGACCGAAACCCGGACGAAATCCCCCGGCACGATGCCCTTGCCCGAGCAGAACGCCCGATCCAGTGAGAGATTCGAGGCACCGAGCACAATGGTGCCCTCGCCCTTCATGGCGTCCCGGGCATTGATCGCCAGGTTGAGAATGGCGTTTTCCAGTTGATTGCGGTCGACGTTGATGTGCCACGGATCTTCCGGCAGCTGCACGTCGATCTGAATGGTTTCGCCCAGGGCTCGTTGCAGCAACTCGCCGACGCCTTCGAAGATCTGCCGGGGATTGCACACCGCCGGCGACAGCGGCTGACGCCGGGCAAACGCGAGCAGTTGCGAAGACAGCTTGGCGCCACGTTCCACCGCCGCCAGCGAGGCGCTGACCCGGCGCTGGACGTTGGCGTTGTTCGGTTCATGTCGCGCCAGCAGGTGCAGGTTGCCGGCGATCACTTGCAGCAGGTTGTTGAAGTCGTGAGCCACGCCGCCGGTGAGGCCGCCGATGGATTCGAGTTTCTGCGACTGGCGCAGTTGCTCTTCGGCGGAGAGACGCGCGCCGACTTCATCAGCCACCCGTTGTTCGAGATTGCGGGTGAATTTGAGCAGGGACTCTTCGGCGATCTTGCGCTCGTGGATGTCGATCAGCACGCCGGGAAAACGGAACGGCTGTCCCTGCTCGTCGAACTCGCAGCAACCGCTGGCCAGCACCCAGAGGAAACTGCCATCAGCGCGTATCACGCGGTATTCGGCGTTGTACGGCTCGCCGGTGCGCACCGCATTCTCGACGCATTCCTGCACCCAACTGCGGTCGTCGGGATGAATGTGCGCCTCGGTAACGTGCTGCGGCAGGTTGGTCAGGTCCTGATCCGGCGGAAAGGAAAATGTGCGGGCAAATCGCTCATCGGCCGACAGCACATTGTTTCTGACGTCCCAGACAAACGAGCCAAGCAGTGCCCCGGCATTGAGCGCCAGGCGCACCCGTTCGTTGTCGGCGCGGTAGGCATCTTCGGCAGCCTGACGCAAGCGTTCGGACAGCACCAGTTCAGTGGTTTCCACCACCATCGCCATGACGCCCGAAGGCACACCGGCATCGTTGGCCACCGGGCTGTAATACAAATCGAGCCAGACATCCTCGGGTACGCCATCGCGCAGCAACACCAGGACCTTATTGCGATATTCCAGGGTGCCGCCGGCCAGACAGGTGTCGACCACATGGCGATTGAAGTCAGCGACCTCCGGCCAGCCCAGTTCTACCGGCACCCCCAGCAGATACGGATGCCGGCCACCGGCAAATCGGGAATAGGCATCGTTGTAGATCATGTAACCGGCATGGCCCCAGAGCATGACCATCGGCAGCGGCGAAGCCAGCATCAGCTGGACCGTGCTGCACAGGCTGGCCGGCCAGGTTTCGAGGGGGCCCAGATCCGTGCCGCTCCAGTCGAACGCACGGATCCGCCCGGCCATCTCGCCTTGCCAGCCGTCACACCCATGGCTATCGGATAAAAACTGCATTGGCTGCTTCAACGCCTTGTGGTGGGTCCGGTTCTATCGCTGCGCGTTCAAACGCCGCGCCCGTCTGTTTCGAGCGCGCCGGGCAGCGATGGTTTCATTAGAGGTATAGCCGATTTCACCTGGGCTCGATGCTCAGACCTCGATCAGGTGCTTGAGCGGATGGTAGCCGCTCTTCATCTTTGCAGCGACGTCGAGGATCGCCTTCTGGATGCCGTCCAGGTGCATGCAGGTCAGCTCGATCGCGGCGCTCTGATTGCCGGCCTCGATGTACTCGATCAGCCGCAGGTGCTCGTCGTCGCGGCAAGCTTCGTGGCTGTCGTCATCCAGCGCGGCGGCGTACAGCGAGGCACGGGAAATCAGCTTCTGGAACCAGTCGAGCAACACCGGATTGTTCAGGCTGCGGGCCAGTTTGATGTGGAACTCACCGAGCAGGTGAATCAGCCGCTCGTGATCGCCCGCTTCGTGGGCTTCGTCTTCCAGCAGCAAGTGATCGCGCAAGTCCTGCATCACTGCAGAGTCCTTGCGCCGGCACAGTTCGGTGACGATGCCGATCTCGATCAGGCGGCGGGTTTCGAACAGCGAACGGATCTCTTCATCGCTGGGGAGCGACACCGACGCACCTTTATTGGGCTCGGTGGTGACCAGTCCGTCGGCCTCCAATTGCTTGAGCGCCGCCCGAACCGACGTGCGGCTGACATTGAACAATTCCGCCAGCGACGCCTCGCCCAGCTTCATCCCCGGACGCAGCGAACGCTTGCTGATCGCCTCGTAAACCCCTTGGTAGACGCGGTCGACCGTGGTTTCCGTTTTTTTCTCGGTCATTCAAAAACTCCTTCAATGCTGGCAACGCTGCCCGACGAACGACTCAGTCAGGGAAATGGGGGGTTGCGCAAGCAGATTAATCCGGGTATTTCTAAATTGCATTCAGATATTGCATACAATAATTAGAGGATTGCACCATTATGGGTCAACCAATAGCCATTGAAGTGCGTAACGTATCCAAGCGGTATTCTGATGATTCAGGCCTGGCGCCGGCCCTCGATAACGTCTCGGTGAACATCGCCGACAACGAATTCTTCACTCTCCTCGGCCCCTCGGGCTGCGGCAAGACCACCCTGCTGCGCACCATTGCCGGTTTCGAACACGTCAGCGACGGCGAGATCCGTCTGGCGGGCGAAACGGTCAATCACCTGCCGCCGTTCAAGCGTCGGGTCAACACGGTGTTCCAGAGTTACGCGCTGTTTCCGCACATGAGTGTCGCGCAGAATATCGCCTTCGGCCTCGAGATGCAGGGTCTTGATCGCAAGACGATTCCGGGACGGGTCGACGAAATGCTCGCGCTGGTGCAGATGGAGCACCTGGCCGGGCGCAAACCGGCGGAATTATCCGGCGGCCAGCAACAGCGCGTCGCTCTGGCCCGGGCCCTGGCGCCTAAGCCGAAAGTGCTGTTGCTCGACGAGCCGCTGTCGGCGCTGGATCTGAAGCTGCGCAAGGAAATGCAGGTCGAACTCAAGCGCGTGCAGCAGGAAGCCGGGATCACCTTCATCTTCGTCACCCACGATCAGGAAGAAGCCCTGACCCTGTCCGACCGGATCGCGGTGATGTCCGCCGGCAAGATCCTGCAGATCGGCACCCCGACCGACATCTATGAACGACCGCAGCACCGCTTCGTCGCCCAGTTCATCGGCGACATCAATTTCCTCCCCGGCGAACTCAAGCGCGGCGAACACAACGAAAACATCTTCGTGCCCAACGGCATGCCGGTGGAAATCCCCTGCCCGCCACAGGGCGTGAATGGCAACAGCGTGCAACTGGCATTTCGGCCCGAGCGCTCGCAACTGGTCACAGCGGATCAGCCGCATCATCTTCGCGGTGTGATCGAGGCGGTTCTGTATGTCGGCACCGCGACGCTGTACCAGTGCCGCTTGAACAACGACATCAAAGTCATGCTGCGGGAAAACAACGAAGGGCTGAACCGTGGTCGTGCAGTCGGCGAGCCCGTGGCGGTGCATTTACCGCCCCAAGCCTGCCTATTGATGGAGGCCTGAGATGAGCGTCAGCAGCACGTCCCCCTCCCTCAACCGCGCGCTGTTGCTCAGCCCGGTGGTGTTGACCCTGCTCGCCCTGATCGCCATTCCGCTGGGGATCATGGGTTACATCAGCCTGCTGCCGCGCAACACCTACGGCGGCGTTGACTGGCAGGCCCAATGGCAACTGCAGAGTTACGTGCAGCTGTTTTTCCAGGAAGGTTTCGACGGCGAACTGGAGCTGAACTGGGTCTACGCCCAGGCGCTGTTGCGCTCGGTGTTCCAGGCCAGTGGCACCACGGTGCTGTGCTTTCTGTTCGGATTTCCGGTGGCGCTGTGGATGTCGAGCCTGACTCCGCGCCGACGCAATCTGATGGTGTTGCTCATCACCATTCCGTTCTGGACCAACCTGCTGATCCGCAACTACGCGTGGCTGATCATCCTGCGCGAACAGGGCTGGGTCGCCCAGAGCCTCAACGCGCTGTTTCCGAGCGCCGGTGGCATCACCCTGCTCTACAACGACTTCGCGGTCAGCGTCGGTCTGGTCTACAGCTTTCTGCCGTTCATGATCCTGCCGATCTACTCGACCCTGGAAAAACTCGACTGGCGTCTGGTGGAAGCCGCCTATGACCTGGGCGCCAACCGCTGGCATGCGCTGCGCCGGATCATCCTGCCGCTGTCAATGCCCGGGGTGATTGCCGGCGCGTTGCTGGTGTTCGTGCCGAGCCTCGGCGCCTTCATCACCCCGGCGATCCTTGGCGGCGGCAAGACCCTGATGATCGGCAACCTGATCCAGCAGCAATTCGGCACCGCGCGCAACTGGCCGCTGGGCAGTTCGCTGTCGTTCCTGTTGCTGGGGATTCTGCTGTTGTCGCTGGTGCTCTACGCCCTCTACAGCCGTAGCACGGCGAAAACCCTGAACCGGGGAGCGAAAGCATGATCTCTCTGCACCTGAAAAAACTCCCGGCGACCCGGGAAATCAGCCTGCTGATCCTCGCCTACCTGTACGTGCCGATCCTGGTGTTGATCGCCTACAGCTTCAACGCCAACCGCTCGGCGACGGTGTGGACCGAGTTCTCGTTCGCCTGGTACGGACGGATCCTGGCCAACCCGTCGATCCAGACGGCGGCGCTGAACTCGATCATCGTCGCGACCATCGCCACAGTCTGCGCCACGACCATTGCACTGCTAGCAGCCCTGGCGACTTACCGGCCGTTCTACGGACAGAAAATGGTCGAGGGCGGGATCAACCTGCCGCTGATCCTGCCGGAGATCGTCACCGCCGTGGCCACCCTGCTGCTGTTCATGGCGCTGGGGATCAAGCTCGGGCTGATGACGGTGATCGTCGCGCACATCGGCTTCTGCATTCCGTTCGCCTACCTGCCGATCCGCGCACGGCTCAACGATCTGGACAAGAGCCTGCTGGAAGCCGCCAACGATCTGTACGCCAACCCGTGGCAGGTGTTCCGCCGCGTGACCTTGCCGCTGCTGTGGCCGGCGGTGTTGTCCGGTTCGGTGCTGGCGTTCGTGGTCAGCCTCGACGATTTCATCATGACCTTCTTCGTCGCCGGGCCCGGTTCGACCACGTTGCCGGTGTACATCTTCTCGGCGATCAAGGCCGGGGTAACGCCCGAGATCAACGCGATTTCGACCCTGATGCTGGTGATTTCCATCGTGCTGGTGGTGCTGGCCTTCTGGCTCGGCCAACGCGGCAAACAACAATAAACCTGGAGCGCTCTGTTCATGAAAACCAAAAGCATGCGTTTGGCAATTTCCGGTCTGGCCCTGAGTTGTTTCACCGCGTTCAGCGCCCACGCGGCCGAGCCCAAGCAATTGTTCTTCTACAACTGGACCGATTACTACCCGGTGGACCTGCTGGCCAAGTTCGAAAAGGAGACAGGGATCAAGGTCACCATGGACGGCTATGACAGCAACGAAACCCTGCTCGCCAAGTTGCAGGCCGGCGGCGCGGCGTATGACGTGATCGTGCCGTCGCAGTCGATCATGCAGACGCTGATCAAGCAGGATCTGCTGCTGGAAATCGACGCCCCGAGCCTGAACAACTTCCAGTACGTCAAAGGCCCGTTCCGCGACCCGAGCTTCGACCCGGGCCGCAAGTTTTCGGCGCCGTATCTGTGGGGCACCACCGGATTTTCCTATGACAGCGCCCGCGTACCCGGCGGCAAGCTCGACGACTCGTGGAAAGAATTCTTCGAACCGCGCAAGGAACTGCAAGGCCAGCTCGCCGCCCTCGACACTTCCAGCAGCGTGATCAACGCCGCCAGCCATTACCTGAACGTCGACGAATGCACGGAAAACCCGCAGGACGCCAAGCGCATCCTCGAGCTGCTGCAAAAACAGAAACCGTTTTTGAAGATGTACAGCTCCGACAACACCGTCGACCGCATGGCCTCGGGCGAAGTGATCATGATGCAGAACTGGAACGGCTCGACGGCCCGCGCCACGTTGCAGAAGAGCACGATCAAATACGTGTACCCGAAAGAAGGCCTGGCAATGTTCCAGGACAACTTCGCCGTACCGAAAAGCGCGCCGCATCCGGGGAACGCGAAGATCTTCATCGACTGGATGATGAAGCCCGAGAACGCGGCGGCCGTGTCCAACGCGATTGCCTATGCCAACGGGATTCAGAGCGATCAGTTGCTGGATGCGAAATGGAAGGTCATGGACGCGATCAACATGCCCGAGGAATACGCCTCGCGGCTGCGGCCGGAGAAGGAATGCAGCAACAAGGCGCGAGAGCTGCAGGATCGGATCTGGTCGAAGCTTAAGGGTTGATCATGGATCGCTGGTTTATCTGAACGCCCAACTCCCGGATCGGCCTGGAAGCCCCCTCACCCTAGCCCTCTCCCGGAGGGAGAGGGGACTGACCGAGTTGTCTTGCGCTGTCCGCCGACCTGAAAGACCTGGTCGATTATGGATTCAGAGCCGTTCATTCAGGTCGGCGTAGCTCTTCAATATCCCCCATTCGGTCCCCTCTCCCTCCGGGCGGTCCGACGTTTCGGGAGGGCTAGGGTGAGGGAAAAAATTTCAAAGAACACCGAGGTTCCCATGTCCCACCCCCGCTGGCTCAGAAACATCCGCCCCTACGGCGCCCCCGCCGAAGACCTGCTGATCGAAAACGGCAAGTTCACCCAACGCCGCCCGGCCTCCAGCACCCCGCTGGCCGCCACCGACATCGACGGCCAGAACCAGCTCCTGACCGCGCCGCTGGTGGAAAGCCACGTCCACCTCGACAAGACCCTGTACGGCCAACCCTGGCGCCCGAACAGCGCCGGCCCGACGCTCAAGGACTACATCAGCAACGAGCGCCGCGTCCTGCGTGAAGTCAAAGCGCCGATCGCCGAACGCGCCGGCGCGCTGCTGGAAAACTGCATCGCCCGGGGTTCGCTGACCATGCGTTGCCACGTCGACATCGACCCGGAATTCGGCCTGCGCCACGTCGAGGCCATGCAACAACTGCGCGAAACCTACAACGACCTGATCGACCTGCAACTGGTGGTGTTCCCGCAAACCGGCCTGATCAGCCGCCCCGGCACCGCCGAACTGATGCGCGAAGCCATGGCCCTGGGCGTGGAAAACGTCGGCGGGCTCGACCCGTGCGGCATCGACAACGACCCGATCGCGCAACTGGACTTCGTGTTCAAACTGGCCAGCGAGTTCCAGCGTGGCGTCGACATTCACCTGCACGACAAAGGAGAACTGGGCCTGTGGCAGATCGCCCGGATCGCCGATTACACCGAGCGTTTCAACCTGCAGAACCGGGTGATGATCAGCCACGCCTATTGCCTGGGCATGTTGCCGTGGAGCCAGGTCAAACCGGTCGCCGAACGCCTCGCCGCGCTGGGGATTTCGCTGATGAGTTCGGCACCGGCCGATTGCGCGGTTCCACCGTTTCTGGCGCTGCGTGAGGCCGGGGTCAACGTGTGCCTGGGCTCCGACGGTATTCGTGATGCGTGGTCGCCGATGGGCAATGGCGACATGCTGGAACGGGCGATGCTGCTGGCGTTCCGTTTCGACCTGGGCAAGGACGATGAACTGGCGGCGGCGTTCGACGCCGCGACGGTGAACGGTGCGCGCGCATTGGGGATCGAGGATTACGGCTTCGCCATCGGCAAGCCTGCGGATTTTCTGCTGATGCCGGTCGAAACCCTCGGTGAAGCCGTGGTTTCGCGCCCTGTGCGCCAGGTCTATCGCGGCGGCGAACTGATCGCCAGCGGCGGTCGTCTGCTGGGCAGCCGTCTGTGAAACGGATCGGCCTGAAGGCCGGTTGCGTGGTCGGCTTCGACGGCACGCAGCATGTGCTGTGGCGTGACGGTGAAGTGGTGTTCGCCGGCTCGCGCATCGAGTTTGTCGGGCGCGGTTACCAAGGGCCGGTGGATCAGTGGATCGACTACGGCAATGCGCTGATCGGACCCGGTTTCATCGACCTCGACGCCCTCGGCGATCTCGACTCCACGGTACTGACCCTGGACAACGGCGACGAGCGCGCGATGGGCCGGATGTGGTCGGCGGAGTATCTGGCGGCCGGCCCGCGTGAGTCGTTCAGCCCCGAAGAAGAAGTCTTCAAGTACCGCTACGCCTTCACCCAGTTGATCCGCAACGGCATCACCACGGCGATGCCGATCACCTCGATGTACTACCGCGAATGGGCGGAGACCTACGACGAGTTCGCGGCTGTGGCCGATGTGGCGGGCGAGCTGGGCCTGCGCACGTACCTCGGCCCCTGCTACATGAGCGGCATGAGTTACTGGCGCGCCGACGGCACCCTCGCCCACCACTGGGATGAGGCTCGGGGCCTGGCGGGACTGGATGCGGCCGAACGGTTTTTCAAGGATTTCGATGGTGCGCATGCCGGGCTGATTCGCGGTGCGCTGCTGCCGGATCGCATCCAGACCTGCACCCCGGCGCTGCTTAAGCGCACGTCCGCATTGAGTCGCGAGCTGAACGCGCCGATGCGTTTGCACTGCTGTCAGGCGCTGGGTGAGGTGGCGATGGTCGAACAGTTGCGCGGCACTACGCCGCTGGGCTGGTTGCAGCAGCTGGACTTGCTCAACCCGCGCAGCCTGTTGCCCCACGGCATCTACACCTCGGGCGATGACGATCTGCAACGGGTCATCGACGGCGGCGCCAGTCTGGTGCACTGCCCACTGGTGTTCGCCCGCGATGGCGAAGCACTGAATTCGTTCGGCCGCTATGGCGCCAAAGGCATCAACTTCGCCCTCGGCACCGACACCTGGCCGGCGGATTTGCTGGCCAACATGCGCCACGGTCTGAACATCGCCCGCTTGATGGAGGGCGGCTCGGCACTGACCAGCAGCCTCGATCTGTACAACGCCGCGACCCTCGGCGGCGCCAAGGCATTGGGCCGCGACGACCTCGGTCGCCTGGCCCCCGGCGCCAAAGCGGATATCACCGTTTTCAACCTGCGCGGTCTGCACCTGGGCCCGCTGTTCGATCCACTGAAAAACCTGCTGCTGGCCGGGCACGGCGACGACTGCATCGCCAGTTTCATCGACGGTCGCTGCGTGATGCACGACGGTCAGGTCAACGGCGTCGACTACCCCACTCTGCAACGCCAGGCCCAGCGCCAATACGAAAAACTGATGCGCAGCCACAGCGACCGGGCCTTTGGCCGACCGGACTGGAAAACCCTGTTCCAACCGGCCATTCCGTTCGCCGACGACTACAGCGCCGAAGCGCCGTTGAGCGCCATCGATCCACTTCTTTAGAGAACACTGCCATGCACAGCTTCGACTTCAGCCAACTGAGTCCACGGGAAAAATACAAGATTCTGATCGGCAGCGTGGTCCCGCGCCCGATTGCACTGGTCACCACCATCGACGCCGAAGGCCGGGTCAACGCCGCGCCGTTCAGCTTCTTCAATGCGCTGTCGGCGGACCCGCCCATTCTCGCGCTCGGCGTCGAGAACTACGGCGATCAGAGCCCGAAGGACACCACGCGCAATATCCAGATGAATCAGGAATTCACCGTCAACATCGTCAGCGATGCCTTGGTGGAAGCCATGAACGTCTGCGCCGTGCCGTTCGCGCCGGGCTTCGATGAGTTGACCGCAGCAGGGCTGACAGCGATTCCCGGCACCTCGGTCAAATGCCCGCGAATCGGCGAAGCACCCGTGGCGCTGGAATGTCGGCGGATGATGGCGCTGAACATCGGTCAGTCACGGGAGATCATTTTTGGCGAAGTGTTGATGGCGCATGTGCGCGATGAGTTGATCGATCCGAAAACCCTGTACATCGATCAGTTGGGGCTGGATGCGATCGGGCGCATGGGCGGCCATGGTTATGCGCGGACCCGGGATTACTTCGATTTGCCGACCCGCTCGTTGCAAGCGTGGACGGAAGCGCCGGGGGGTGGCGAGCGGTTCTGGCCCGCCAAATAAAAAAACGGCCCACCGAGGTGGGCCGCCGTGGGGGGGGGTTGG
>NZ_POHV01000037.1:0-72319 GCF_002884345.1 Pseudomonas sp. GW456-12-10-14-LB2 | reverse complement strand
TACTTTTTCGGCGTTTGGAAAAAGTGACCCGCCGTAAGGGCGGAACCCTAAGAAGCCGTTACCGCAGCAACGGATATACACCCAATCCAAAGATCGCAAAAAAACCGCAAAAACAAAAAACGGCCCCCATTCTCATGGAGGCCGTTCCCGGTACAACGCTAAGAGGCTATCGCAAGACAGCTCTTATTTGCGGTCTTCCAGCTTGGTGATATCCCGCGACTCGTAGCCAGTGTACAGCTGGCGCGGACGGCCAATCTTGTACGGGCTGGAGAGCATTTCCTTCCAGTGCGAAATCCAGCCGACAGTACGTGCCAGGGCGAAGATCACAGTGAACATGCTGGTCGGAATGCCGATCGCCTTGAGGATGATCCCCGAGTAGAAGTCGACGTTCGGGTACAGCGAGCGCTCGATGAAGTACGGATCGGTCAGAGCGATCTCTTCCAGACGCATGGCCAGTTCGAGTTGCGGATCGTTCTGGATGCCCAGTTCCTTCAACACTTCGTCGCAGGTCTGCTTCATGACAGTCGCGCGAGGGTCGCGGTTCTTGTAGACGCGGTGACCGAAGCCCATCAGCTTGAACGGATCGTTCTTGTCCTTGGCCTTGGCGATGAACTTGTCGATGTTCGAAACATCGCCGATTTCATCGAGCATGGTCAGCACGGCTTCGTTCGCACCGCCGTGGGCAGGGCCCCACAGTGCGGCGATGCCGGCGGCGATACAGGCGAACGGGTTGGCACCCGAGGAGCCCGCCAGACGCACGGTGGAGGTCGAAGCGTTCTGCTCGTGGTCGGCGTGGAGGATGAAGATCCGGTCCATGGCCTTGGCGAGTACCGGGCTGATCGGTTTGATCTCGCACGGGGTGTTGAACATCATGTGCAGGAAATTTTCCGCGTACGACAGATCGTTGCGCGGGTACATCATGGGTTGGCCCATGGAGTACTTGTAAACCATCGCGGCCAGGGTCGGCATCTTGGCAACCAGGCGGATCGCGGAGATTTCGCGATGCTGCGGGTTATTGATGTCGAGGGAGTCGTGGTAGAAGGCCGAGAGGGCGCCGACTACACCACACATGACGGCCATCGGGTGGGCGTCACGGCGGAAGCCGTTGAAAAAGGTTTTCAGCTGCTCGTGAACCATGGTGTGGTTCTTCACAGTGCCGACGAACTGGGCCTTTTGCTCTGCAGTCGGCAGTTCGCCGTTCAGCAGCAGGTAGCAGGTTTCCAGGTAGTCCGACTTTTCAGCCAGCTGTTCGATCGGGTAGCCGCGGTGCAGCAGGATGCCGTTGTCGCCGTCGATATAGGTGATCTTCGATTCGCAGGAAGCGGTCGACATGAAACCGGGGTCGAAAGTGAAGCGGCCCGTGGCCGTCAGGCCCCGAACATCGATAACATCGGGACCAACGGTGCCGGTTAAAATGGGCAGCTCGACGGGGGCTGCGCCCTCGATGATCAACTGCGCTTTTTTGTCAGCCATGTGGCCTCCTATTTATGCTTGAAATCATCAGACAGACCCCCCACGCAGGGCCCGCACCACTATAGTGAGATAAATTCGAATGTCAATTTGCCTAAAGTCTTGCTCCAGAAGGCTTTAACCGTACTTTTTCCTCGAAATTGCCTGCCATTTACGCCTTTTATACGACTTGTGCAATCCGCTATTGGGGGTAGGCGATTGCGTTGTCATTAGTAGCCTAACTGTCTATACTCGGCGACCGACCGCCAAGGGCTTTTGGGCTTGCTTTCATTGGGGGTCGCATCCCTGGGTGGTGGTTACCTGACCAGTGCACTCCCCAACAACTTTGCCCTGATTGTTAGGGGCTCTTCAGTGTGAAAAAAAAGCCGTGAAAAGCCAACGACCTGTAAACCTAGACCTAAGGACCATCAAACTCCCCATCACCGGCGTTACGTCGTTTCTTCACCGTGTTTCCGGCATCATCCTCTTCCTGGGCCTTGGCATCATGCTTTATGCATTGGGCAAATCCCTGGGTTCCGAGGAAGGTTATGTCGAGGTGAAGGCATGCTTGACCAGCCCGCTGGCCAAGTTCGTAGCATGGGGCCTCCTGTCCGCTCTTCTGTATCACCTGGTTGCCGGTGTGCGCCACTTGATCATGGACATGGGCATCGGTGAGACGCTGGAAGGCGGCCGCCTGGGCTCGAAACTGATCATCGCGGTTTCCGTGGTGCTGATCGTTCTGGCAGGAGTTTGGATATGGTAACCAGCGTTACAAACCTTTCGCGTTCGGGCCTCTATGACTGGATGGCACAGCGTGTGTCTGCGGTCGTTCTCGCGGCTTATTTCATATTCCTGATCGGCTACCTCGCCGCGAACCCGGGCATTGGCTACGACCAATGGCACGGCCTGTTCGCCCACAACGGAATGCGTATCTTCAGTCTGCTGGCACTGGTTGCCCTGGGCGCTCACGCCTGGGTCGGCATGTGGACCATCGCGACCGACTACCTGACGCCAATGGCGCTGGGCAAATCCGCGACTGCAGTACGTTTCCTTTTCCAGGCAGTATGCGGCGTCGCGATGTTCGCTTACTTCGTCTGGGGTGTGCAGATTCTCTGGGGTATCTGATTCATGGCTAACATTCCAACGATTTCTTTCGACGCCATCATTATTGGTGGCGGCGGTGCCGGCATGCGCGCAGCGCTGCAACTGGCACAGGGCGGTCACAAGACTGCGGTGATCACCAAGGTTTTCCCGACCCGTTCGCACACTGTGTCCGCGCAGGGCGGCATCACATGCGCCATCGCGTCGGCCGACCCGAACGATGACTGGCGCTGGCACATGTACGATACCGTCAAGGGTTCCGACTACATCGGTGACCAGGACGCTATCGAATACATGTGTCAGGAAGGCCCGGCTGCCGTTTTCGAGCTGGACCACATGGGTCTGCCGTTCTCGCGTACCGAGCAAGGCCGTATCTACCAGCGTCCGTTCGGCGGTCAGTCGAAGGATTACGGTAAAGGCGGGCAGGCTGCCCGTACCTGCGCCGCTTCCGACCGTACCGGTCACGCGCTGCTGCACACCCTTTATCAGGGCAACCTGAAAGCCGGTACCACGTTCCTGAACGAGTACTACGCTGTCGACCTGGTGAAAAACCAGGAAGGCGAATTCGTCGGTGTGATCGCGATCTGCATCGAAACCGGTGAAACCACCTACATCCGCGCCAAAGCCACCGTATTGGCTACCGGCGGTGCAGGTCGTATCTATGCATCCACCACCAACGCCCTGATCAACACCGGTGACGGCGTCGGCATGGCTCTGCGTGCTGGCGTGCCGGTACAAGACATCGAAATGTGGCAGTTCCACCCGACCGGCATCGCCGGCGCCGGTGTACTGGTTACCGAAGGTTGCCGTGGTGAAGGTGGTTACCTGATCAACAAGCACGGCGAGCGTTTCATGGAGCGTTATGCTCCGAACGCCAAAGACCTTGCCGGTCGTGACGTTGTTGCCCGTTCGATGGTTAAGGAAATCATCGCCGGCAACGGTTGCGGTCCGAATGGCGACCACGTGATGCTCAAACTCGACCACCTGGGCGAGGAAGTGCTGCACAGCCGTCTGCCAGGCATCTGCGAACTGTCGAAGACTTTCGCCCACGTTGACCCGGTGGTTGCGCCGGTTCCGGTTGTTCCGACTTGCCACTACATGATGGGCGGCGTTGCCACCAACATTCACGGCCAGGCGATCACCCAGGACGCCGAAGGCGTGGATCAGATCATTCCTGGTCTGTTCGCGGTAGGTGAAGTGGCTTGCGTATCGGTTCACGGTGCCAACCGTCTGGGCGGCAACTCGCTGCTCGACCTGGTGGTATTCGGCCGCGCTGCCGGTCTGCACCTGGAGAAGGCGCTGACCGACGGCATCGAATACGACGACGCTACCGAAGCCGACATCGACGCTGCCCTGGCGCGTCTGAACGCCCTGAACAACCGTACCGACGGCGAAGACGTCGCTACCCTGCGTCGCGAGCTGCAAAGCTGCATGCAGAACTACTTCGGTGTATTCCGTACCGGCGAATACATGCAGAAGGGTATTGCCCAGCTGGCTGATCTGCGCAAGCGCATCGCCAATGTGAAGATCAACGACAAGTCGCAGGCGTTCAACACTGCACGTATCGAAGCGCTGGAACTGCAAAACCTGCTGGAAGTGGCTGAAGCTACCGCCATCGCTGCCGAAGTACGTAAAGAGTCCCGCGGCGCTCACGCCCGTGAAGACTTCGAAGACCGTGACGACGAAAACTGGCTGTGCCACACCCTGTACTTCCCGGGTGAGAAACGCGTCGCCAAGCGTGCCGTGAACTTCTCGCCGAAGACTGTTCCGACTTTCGAACCTAAAGTCCGGACTTATTAAGGGTGACCGCCATGTTGCAAGTCAGTGTTTATCGTTACAACCCTGATCAGGACGCTGCGCCGTTCATGCAGGAATTCCAGGTCGATACCGGTGGTAAAGACCTGATGGTGCTGGACGTGCTCGCCCTGATCAAAGAGCAGGACGAAGGTTTCTCCTATCGTCGCTCCTGCCGTGAAGGCGTCTGTGGCTCCGACGGCATGAACATCAACGGCAAGAACGGCCTGGCGTGCATCACGCCGCTGTCCGCTGTCGTCAAAGGTAACAAGCTGATCGTTCGTCCGCTGCCAGGTTTGCCGGTTATCCGTGACCTGGTTGTCGATATGAGCATCTTCTACAAGCAATACGAGAAGGTTAAGCCATTCCTGCAGAACGACACGCCGGCTCCGGCCATCGAGCGTCTGCAGTCCCCTGAAGAGCGTGAAAAGCTCGACGGTCTGTACGAGTGCATCCTGTGCGCCTGCTGCTCGACCTCTTGCCCGTCCTTCTGGTGGAACCCGGACAAGTTCCTGGGTCCAGCTGCACTGCTGCAAGCGTACCGCTTCCTGGCAGACAGCCGTGATACCAAGACGTCCGAGCGTCTGGCGTCCCTCGATGACCCGTTCAGCGTCTTCCGCTGCCGGGGCATCATGAACTGCGTCAACGTATGTCCGAAAGGCCTGAACCCGACTAAGGCCATCGGTCACATCCGTAACATGCTGCTTTCGAGCGGCGTGTGATTCAGCTGCTGTAACCGCTGTACCCGCAGAGGGCTTAGGCGCGGGCTTCAACCCGCGCCATGGCTATAACCAGAGCAGCAGCCATAAGCTGCGGCTCTTATTTTGAAGAAATGAGACAAGCAGGGGCATCCGGGCTGGTACCCGGACTATCAGTGTGATCCTAAGTGGCTTGTTTTGGTCGCTGCATTCGGACTTCTGCAAGCTTGCTCGGTGTCGGCACCGATGGTGTTCCCCTAACCGAGGGTGACCAAGCATGCAAGAAAGCGTGATGCAGCGCATGTGGAACAGCGCCTACCTTTCAGGTGGAAACGCTGCCTATGTGGAAGAGCTCTACGAGCTCTACCTGCACGACCCTAACGCTGTGCCAGAAGAGTGGCGCACCTACTTTCAGAAGCTGCCTGCCGACGGCAGCTCTGCCACCGATGTTTCGCACTCCACAATTCGCGATCATTTCGTGCTGCTGGCAAAGAACCAGCGCCGCGCCCAACCGGTTTCCGCCGGCAGCGTGAGCAGTGAGCACGAGAAGAAGCAAGTTGAAGTGCTGCGATTGATCCAGGCCTACCGTATGCGTGGCCACCAGGCAGCCCAGCTTGACCCGCTGGGGCTGTGGCAGCGTCCTGCACCTGCAGACCTGTCGATCAATCACTACGGCTTGACCAATGCCGATCTTGATACGACCTTCCGTGCCGGCGACCTGTTCATCGGCAAAGAGGAAGCGAGCCTACGCGAAATTCACGAAGCGTTGCAGCAGACATATTGCCGCACCATCGGCGCTGAATTTACGCACATCACCGATTCCGAGCAGCGCCAGTGGTTCCAGCAGCGTCTGGAAAGCGTGCGTGGCCGTCCGGAATATTCCGCGGACATCAAGAGCCACCTGCTCGAGCGTGTGACGGCCGGTGAAGGCCTGGAAAAATACCTGGGCACCAAATACCCGGGCACCAAGCGTTTCGGTCTGGAAGGCGGCGAAAGCCTGATTCCGATGCTCGACGAACTGATCCAGCGTTCCGGTTCCTACGGCACCAAGGAAGTCGTCATCGGCATGGCCCACCGTGGCCGTCTGAACGTACTGGTCAACACCTTCGGCAAGAACCCGCGCGAGCTGTTCGACGAGTTCGAAGGTAAGAAGAAGGTCGAGCTGGGTTCCGGTGACGTTAAATACCACCAGGGCTTCTCGTCCAACGTAATGACCACCGGCGGTGAAGTTCACCTGGCCATGGCGTTCAACCCGTCCCACCTGGAAATCGTTTCCCCGGTGGTCGAGGGTTCGGTTCGCGCCCGTCAGGATCGTCGCAACGACCCTACCGGTGAGAAGGTTCTGCCGATCTCCATCCACGGTGACGCGGCATTCGCCGGTCAAGGCGTTGTGATGGAAACCTTCCAGATGTCGCAGACCCGCGGTTTCAAGACCGGCGGTACCGTGCACATCGTGATCAACAACCAGGTCGGTTTCACCATCAGCAACCCGCTGGACTCGCGTTCCACCGAGTACGCGACCGACGTTGCGAAAATGATCCAGGCGCCGATCCTCCATGTGAATGGTGATGATCCGGAAGCCGTATTGTTCGTGACCCAGCTGGCCATCGACTACCGCATGCAGTTCAAGCGTGACGTGGTGATCGACCTGGTCTGCTACCGCCGTCGCGGCCACAACGAGGCCGACGAGCCAAGCGGCACCCAGCCTCTGATGTATCAGCAGATCACCAAGCAGCGCACCACCCGTGAGCTGTACGCTGATCGTCTGACCCAGGCCGGTGTGCTGGACGCAGAGCGTGTTCAGGCGAAAGTCGACGAATACCGCAACGCGCTGGACAACGGTCTGCACGTAGTGAAATCGCTGGTCAAAGAGCCGAACAAAGAGCTGTTCGTGGACTGGCGTCCGTATCTGGGCCACGCCTGGACTGCGCGTCACGACACTCGTTTCGACCTCAAGACCCTGCAGGAACTGTCCGCCAAGCTGCTGGAAATTCCGGAAGGCTTCGTGGTTCAGCGCCAGGTCGCGAAGATCTACGAAGACCGTCAGAAGATGCAAGCCGGCGGCCTGCCGATCAACTGGGGTTACGCCGAAACCATGGCGTACGCGACCCTGGCGTTCGAAGGTCACCCGATCCGCATGACCGGTCAGGACATCGGCCGCGGTACGTTCTCGCACCGTCACGCTGTGCTGCACAACCAGAAAGATGCCGGTACCTACATTCCGCTCAAGCATCTGTATGAAGGTCAGCCACGCTTCGACCTGTACGACTCGTTCCTGTCGGAAGAAGCCGTACTGGCGTTCGAATACGGTTACTCGACCACCACGCCGAACGCGCTGGTGATCTGGGAAGCCCAGTTCGGCGACTTCGCCAACGGTGCACAGGTCGTTATCGACCAGTTCATCACAAGCGGCGAGCACAAGTGGGGCCGTCTCTGCGGTCTGACCATGCTGCTGCCACACGGCTACGAAGGTCAGGGCCCTGAGCACAGCTCGGCACGTCTTGAGCGTTACCTGCAGCTGTGCGCCGAGCACAACATTCAGGTGTGCATGCCGACCACCCCGGCCCAGATCTACCACTTGCTGCGTCGTCAGGTGATTCGCCCGCTGCGCAAGCCATTGGTCGTTCTGACTCCAAAGTCGCTGCTGCGCCACAAGCTGGCCATCTCGACCCTGGAAGATCTGGCCGAAGGTTCGTTCCAGACCGTGATCCCGGAAATCGATGCACTGGACCCGAAAAAGGTCGAGCGCGTTGTTCTGTGCAGCGGCAAGGTCTACTACGACCTGCTGGAAAAACGTCGTGCCGAAGGCCGCGAAGATATCGCCATCGTGCGTATCGAGCAGCTGTATCCGTTCCCTGAGGACGACTTGAAAGAAGTCCTGGCTCCTTACACCAATGCCAAAGCGGCCGTGTGGTGTCAGGAAGAGCCGATGAACCAGGGCGCCTGGTACTGCAGTCAGCACCACCTGCGTCGCAGCATCAGCAACCTCAACAAATCTCTCGTACTCGAGTACGCGGGCCGTGAGGCTTCTGCTGCCCCAGCATGTGGTTACGCATCGATGCACGCCGAGCAGCAGGAACAACTGCTGCAAGCCGCGTTTACCGTTTAACGCCTTCGCGCACCTGAAACCGAATTTAAGGAACCACAGATAATGGCTATCGAGATCAAAGCCCCCACTTTCCCGGAATCGGTTGCCGATGGCACCGTTGCCACCTGGCACAAACAACCGGGCGACGCCGTCAAGCGTGACGAACTGATCGTCGACATCGAAACCGACAAAGTCGTACTGGAAGTGCTGGCTACCGCCGACGGCGTCCTGGGCGCAATCGTCAAGGGCGAGGGCGAAACCGTCCTGTCCGACGAAGTGCTGGGCTCCATCGTTGAAGGCGGCGCTGCTGCTGCCGCCCCGGCTGCCGCTGCTGCTCCGGCCGCTGCTGCCGCTGCTCCAGCCGCTGATGGCGAAGACGACCCGATCGCCGCTCCTGCCGCGCGCAAGCTGGCTGAAGAGAACGGCATCAACATCGCGTCCGTTGCCGGCACCGGCAAAGGCGGTCGCGTGACCAAGGAAGACGTGGTTGCAGCCGTTGCTGCCAAGAAAGCCGCTCCGGCTGCCGCGCCTGCCAAGGCTGCTGCTCCGGCCGCCGCCGCTCCTGTGTTCGCCGCTGGCGACCGCATCGAGAAGCGCGTTCCGATGACCCGCGTTCGTGCCACCGTTGCCAAGCGTCTGGTTGAAGCTCAATCGAACATGGCGATGCTGACCACTTTCAACGAAGTCGACATGACCGAAGTCATGGCCCTGCGTTCGAAGTACAAGGACCTGTTCGAGAAGTCCCACAACGGCGTACGCCTGGGCTTCATGTCGTTCTTCGTGAAGGCTGCCACCGAAGCGCTGAAACGCTTCCCGGCGGTCAACGCTTCGATCGACGGCAACGACATCGTTTACCACGGTTATGCCGACATCGGCGTCGCTGTTTCCAGCGACCGTGGCCTGGTGGTTCCGGTTCTGCGTAACGCCGAACACATGAGCCTGGCTGAAATCGAAGGCGGCATCGCCACCTTCGGCAAGAAAGCCCGTGACGGCAAACTGTCGATGGACGAAATGACCGGCGGCACCTTCACCATCACCAACGGTGGTACCTTCGGTTCGATGATGTCGACCCCGATCGTCAACCCGCCGCAGGCAGCGATTCTGGGCATGCACAACATCATCCAGCGTCCGATGGCCATCAACGGTCAGGTCGTGATCCGTCCGATGATGTACCTGGCACTGTCCTACGATCACCGTCTGATCGATGGCAAAGAAGCTGTAACCTTCCTGGTGACCATCAAGAACCTGCTGGAAGATCCGGCTCGTCTGTTGCTGGATATCTGATAGAAGCAGTCACGCGCTGCAAGCTTCAAGCTGCGGGAAAACGCAGCCTGGCTTGCAGCGCGCGGCTTGAAGCTTTTCGCTAAAGAGGATTTTTTGAATGTCGCAGAAATTTGACGTAGTAGTGATCGGTGCGGGCCCTGGCGGCTACGTGGCAGCTATCAAGGCCGCGCAACTCGGCCTGAGCACTGCCTGCATCGAGAAGTACACCGATGCTGAAGGCAAGCAAGCCCTGGGCGGCACCTGCCTGAACGTAGGCTGCATTCCTTCCAAGGCGCTGCTGGACAGCTCCTGGAAATACAAGGAAGCGAAAGAAAGCTTCAATGTCCACGGTATCTCGACCGGCGAAGTCAAAATGGACGTCGCTGCGATGGTTGGCCGCAAGGCTGGCATCGTCAAGAACCTGACCGGCGGTGTTGCCACCCTGTTCAAGGCCAACGGCGTAACTTCGATCCAGGGCCACGGCAAACTGCTGGCTGGCAAGAAAGTCGAAGTCACCAAGCCGGACGGCTCGGTTGAAGTCATCGAAGCCGAAAACGTCATCCTGGCTCCAGGCTCGCGTCCGATCGACATTCCACCGGCTCCGGTCGATCAGAAAGTCATCGTCGATTCGACTGGCGCACTGGAATTCCAAACCGTACCCAAGCGTCTGGGCGTGATCGGTGCTGGCGTGATCGGTCTGGAACTGGGTTCGGTCTGGTCGCGTCTGGGTGCAGAAGTAACTGTCCTGGAAGCACTGGACACCTTCCTGATGGCAGCGGACACCGCTGTTTCCAAGGAAGCGCTGAAAACCCTGACCAAACAGGGTCTGGATATCAAACTGGGCGCTCGCGTAACCGGCTCGAAAGTGAACGGCGACGAAGTCGTTGTGAACTACACCGACGCCAACGGCGAACAGACCATCACTTTCGACAAGCTGATCGTAGCCGTTGGTCGCCGTCCGGTGACCACTGATCTGCTGGCTGCCGACAGCGGCGTGACCCTGGACGAGCGCGGTTTCGTGCACGTTGACGATCACTGCGCCACCACCGTACCGGGCGTTTACGCTATCGGTGACGTGGTTCGCGGCATGATGCTGGCTCACAAGGCCTCGGAAGAGGGCATCATGGTTGTAGAGCGCATCAAAGGCCACAAGGCCCAGATGAACTATGACCTGATCCCTTCGGTTATTTATACTCACCCGGAAATCGCATGGGTCGGTAAAACCGAGCAGGCCTTGAAAGCTGAAGGCGTTGAAGTTAACGTCGGCACCTTCCCGTTCGCAGCATCCGGCCGTGCCATGGCCGCCAACGATACCGGTGGTTTCGTCAAGGTCATCGCCGATGCCAAGACTGACCGCGTATTGGGCGTGCACGTGATTGGCCCGAGCGCCGCAGAACTGGTTCAGCAGGGCGCGATCGGTATGGAATTCGGCACCAGCGCTGAAGACCTGGGCATGATGGTTTTCTCCCATCCGACCCTGTCTGAAGCCTTGCACGAAGCAGCTTTGGCAGTGAATGGCGGCGCCATCCACATTGCCAACCGCAAGAAGCGTTAAGACACAATAAGAAACCACGGCGGTACGGCCCGTCGTGAGCCTTGCGTGCAAGACTCACCGCGGAATGTCCGCTGGACGCAGCCTTGCGTAGCTGCACCGGGTATCCGGAAAGGCTACGCAAGCAGCAGTCACAGGTGGCGCGGCACTCATAAAGAGCGCAGCGCCGAATGCGCAGTACCTAACGAAGACGGTAAAAAGCATGAATCTTCACGAGTATCAGGGTAAGCAGCTGTTCGCTGAATACGGCCTGCCAGTTTCCACTGGTTTCGCAGTAGACACCCCGGAAGCAGCAGCAGAAGCTTGCGACAAAATCGGCGGCAACGAGTGGGTTGTCAAAGCCCAGGTTCACGCCGGTGGTCGCGGTAAAGCGGGCGGCGTCAAGCTGGTTCGCAGCAAAGAAGACGCCAAAGCCTTCGCACAGCAGTGGCTGGGCAAGCGTCTGGTGACTTACCAGACTGACGCCAACGGCCAGCCAGTCACCAAGATCCTGGTTGAATCGTGCACTGATATCGCTAAAGAGCTGTACCTGGGCGCTGTCGTTGACCGTTCGAGCCGTCGCATCGTGTTCATGGCTTCCACCGAAGGTGGCGTGGACATCGAGAAAATCGCTCACGACACTCCAGAAAAAATTCTGAAAGCCACTATCGATCCACTGGTTGGCGCTCAGCCATTCCAGGGTCGCGAGCTGGCATTCCAGCTGGGTCTGGAAGGCAAGCAGGTTGCTCAGTTCGCCAAGATCTTCGTAGGTCTGGCCAAGCTGTTCAAGGATCACGACCTGGCTCTGCTGGAAGTGAACCCGCTGGTGATCAAGGCTGATGGCGATCTGCACTGCCTGGACGCCAAGATCAACATCGACGCCAACGCAATGTACCGTCAGCCTAAGCTGAAGACTTTCCACGATCCGTCGCAGGACGATCCGCGCGAAGCGCACGCTGCCAAGTTCGAACTGAACTACGTAGCGCTGGAAGGCAACATCGGCTGCATGGTGAACGGTGCCGGCCTGGCCATGGGTACCATGGACATCGTCAACCTGCACGGCGGCAAGCCAGCCAACTTCCTCGACGTAGGCGGTGGTGCTACCAAAGAACGCGTAACCGAAGCTTTCAAAATCATTCTGTCCGACAGCAATGTCGCTGCAGTACTGGTTAACATCTTCGGCGGCATCGTTCGTTGCGACATGATTGCCGAAGGCATCATCGGTGCAGTGAAAGAAGTCGGCGTGAAAATCCCGGTTGTTGTTCGTCTTGAAGGCAACAACGCTGAACTGGGCGCTAAAGTACTGGCAGAAAGCGGTTTGAACATCATCGCTGCTACCAGCCTGACCGACGCTGCTCAACAAGTCGTTAAAGCTGCGGAGGGCAAGTAATGAGCGTCCTGATCAATAAAGACACCAAAGTAATCTGCCAGGGCTTCACCGGTGCGCAGGGTACTTTCCACTCCGAACAAGCCATTGCTTACGGCACCAAAATGGTTGGCGGCGTGACTCCAGGCAAAGGTGGCACCACTCACCTGAACCTGCCTGTGTTCAACACCGTGAAAGAAGCTGTAGAAGCCACTGGCGCCACCGCCAGCGTCATCTACGTTCCGGCTCCTTTCTGCAAGGACTCGATCCTGGAAGCAGCTTTCGGCGGCATCAAGCTGATCGTCTGCATCACCGAAGGCATTCCTACCCTGGACATGCTGGACGCCAAAGTTAAGTGCGACGAGCTGGGTGTTACCCTGATCGGCCCTAACTGCCCAGGCGTGATCACCCCAGGCGAATGCAAGATCGGCATCATGCCAGGTCACATTCACTTGCCAGGCAAGGTCGGTATCGTTTCCCGTTCCGGCACCCTGACCTACGAAGCTGTGAAGCAGACTACTGACGCCGGTTTCGGTCAGTCGACTTGCGTCGGCATCGGTGGTGACCCGATCCCGGGTTCGAACTTCATCGACATCCTGAAGCTGTTCCAGGAAGACCCGAAGACCGAAGCGATCGTCATGATCGGCGAGATCGGCGGTTCGGCTGAAGAAGAAGCGGCTGCCTACATCAAGGCCAACGTGACCAAGCCGGTTGTTTCCTACATCGCTGGTGTGACTGCTCCTCCGGGCAAGCGCATGGGCCATGCTGGCGCAATCATCTCCGGCGGCAAAGGCACTGCAGACGAGAAATTCGCTGCTCTGCAAGACGCAGGCGTGAAAACCGTGCGTTCGCTGGCAGACATCGGCAAGGCCCTGGCCGAGCTGACTGGCTGGGAAGTGAAGAAGTAAGCTTCGGCTGACTTCTCTGCTCCAGCAACAAAGGCCACCTTAGGGTGGCCTTTGTCGTTTCTGGCGATCGGGTTGACGATGGCAATTTATAAGCACTCACCCAATAACATGCAAAAACGCGACACAGAAACGTCGCGTATCGGATAGTTCGCCCTCTAACAGTGCGTTTGTCGGGCAAATTCG
The DNA here is from genome assembly GCF_002884345.1 of Pseudomonas sp. GW456-12-10-14-LB2. NCBI lineage: Bacteria > Pseudomonadati > Pseudomonadota > Gammaproteobacteria > Pseudomonadales > Pseudomonadaceae > Pseudomonas > Pseudomonas sp. GW456-12-10-14-LB2. The sequence continues at coordinate 58,938 of NZ_POHV01000037.1, read as the reverse complement.
TTAGGCTAGCCGCCATTTTGCGTCTGCCGCCCACAAGGCATGCAACGCGCTAAACGGGTCAGTCTTATACGGATTGACAGCATTTCCCTAACCCCACAGGGAAATCCCCCTCTAAATTCCGATTCAGTAGTGTGGTATTTCCTTAATGAAAGTTTTGAAAGGTCAGGACATCCTGGCACTTGGCTTTATGACATTCGCCCTGTTCGTCGGGGCCGGCAACATCATCTTCCCGCCTATCGTCGGTTTGCAGTCCGGGCCAAACGTCTGGATGGCGGCGCTGGGCTTCCTGATCACGGCGGTCGGTCTGCCGGTGGTCACTGTGGTCGCACTGGCCAAGGTTGGTGGCGCAATGGACGCCCTGAGCAGCCCGATCGGCAAGATCGCCGGTGGTGTACTGGCTGCAGCGTGCTATCTCGCGGTCGGTCCGCTGTTCGCCACCCCGCGTACCGCGACCGTTTCCTTTGAAGTGGGGCTGGCGCCGTTGACCGGCGAGAGCCCGCTGGCACTGTTCCTCTACAGCTCGGTGTACTTCCTGCTGGTGTTCTTCATTTCGCTCTACCCTGGGCGTCTGCTGGACACCGTCGGTCGCTTCCTCGCGCCGCTGAAGATCATCGCCCTGGCTGTGCTCGGCATCGCTGCGTTCGCACTGCCGGCCGGTGATATCGGTGTGGCTACCCCGGAATATGTCGCGGCACCGTTCTCCCAAGGGTTCATCAATGGTTACCTGACCATGGATACCCTGGGCGCACTGGTATTCGGTATCGTCATCGTCAACGCGATCCGCTCCCGTGGTGTCGAGTCGCCGGCGCTGATCACCCGTTACGCGATCATCGCCGGGTTGATTGCCGGTGTCGGTCTGGCGCTGGTGTATGTCAGCCTGTTCCGTCTGGGTTCCGGCAGCCATGAAGTGGCGGCGGGCGCGACCAACGGCGCGGCGGTGCTGCACGCTTACGTGCAACACACCTTCGGTTCGCTGGGCAGTGGCTTCCTTGCCGTGCTGATCTCCCTGGCGTGCCTGGTGACCGCTGTCGGCCTGACCTGCGCCTGTGCCGAATACTTCAGCCGCGTACTGCCGCTGTCGTACAAGACCCTGGTGATCATCCTGGCGGCGTTCTCGCTGCTGGTGTCCAACCTGGGCCTGACCAAGCTGATCGCGTTCTCGATCCCGGTGCTGACCGCAATCTACCCGCCGTGCATCGTGCTGGTGGCGCTGAGCTTCTGTGCAGCGTTCTGGCATGAGCAGAGCCGCATCATGGGCCCGGTGATGCTGGTGTCGTTCGTGTTCGGCACCATAGATGCGTTGAAAGGCGCCGGTCTGGCGGACTGGATGCCATCGCAATTGGCCCACCTGCCGCTGAGCGAGCAAGGTCTGGCGTGGCTGGTGCCGTGCGTGATGACCCTGGTGGTTGCCGTGGTTTGCGACCGCCTGCTGGGCAAGCGCGCCGAAGCACTCGCCTAAGATTGCCGGGCCGCCACAAGCGGCTGCCGAGCGATTAAACAGAAATGCCCCGTATCAATCGATACGGGGCATTTTTTATGGGCGTGAGGCAGTGTCTTTTTCCCTCGACTAACGTCGAAGGGGAGCCGAAATCTTCATCACAGGGAATTGCATGTCGTTCATCCAAGCCAACCTGATCCACCTGCTGGCCGCGCTCTGGTTTGTCATCTGCTGGGGCGGTTACACCCGTTATGCCACCTGGAAGGCCCGTGACACCGCGTGCCTGGCCAGCGTGCTGCATCTGTACCGCGAAGACTGGATGCGCCGCATGCTGCTGCGTGACAACCGTATTGCCGACGCCAGCGTGATCGGCAACCTGGAGCGCAACGCCTCGTTCTTCGCCTCCAGCACGCTGATTATCCTGGCGGGCATCCTGACCGTGCTTGGCGCGTCCGAGCGCGCGGTGTCGCTGCTGGCGGACATTCCGATGGTGCAACAGGCCTCGCAGGGCATGTCGGAGATCAAGTTGCTGTGCCTGGCGCTGGTGTTTGTCTATGCCTTCTTCACTTTCAGCTGGTGCATGCGCCAGTACAATTTCGCCGCCATTCTGGTCGGCTCGGCCCCGATGATCGGTGAGCGGCAGGTGTCGGAGCAGGAGCGCAAGGCGTTCGCCTCGCGGGCGGCTCGAGTGATTTCGATGGCGGCCAACCAGTTCAACTTCGGTCTGCGTTCCTACTACTTCGGGATGAGCATGCTGGCGTGGTTCGTCAGCCCGTGGCTGTTCATGTTGATGAGCGCAGGCGTGGTGCTGGTGTTGTATCGCCGGGAGTTTCATTCCGACGTGCTCGATGTAATGGTCTATACCCCTACAGAGGCGCCATTGCCCGAAGCGAACAAAGAGGTTGCTTGATGAGTATTCCGTTCTGGTGTGTGTTTATCAGTGCATTGTTGATCTACGTGGCGCGGATGCCGGTCGGCAAGGCCATGAAAGAGCAGGGCGGTTACAACAACCATCTGCCGCGTCAGCAGCAGGCGCAACTCACCGGTTACGGAGCCCGGGCGCTGGCGGCACATCAGAACAGCATCGAAGCCTTCATTCTGTTTGCCGTTGGCGTGCTGATGGCGTATACCACCCAGACGGCGGGATGGCTGATCGATACATTAGCGATCATCTTCGTGATCTCAAGGATTTTCTATTTGTGGTTTTATCTGGCGGATATTCCAAAATTGCGCAGTCTGGTCTGGCTGGTCGGCTTAGTGTGTTCATTGTTGCTGATGATTAGTCCGACTTTTAGAACAGTCTTGCTCTAAGCCGGCACTGGCAAAAAATGACCGGCAAAAGAAAACCCGCACTTGGCGGGTGTTCTTTTTTGCCATCGAGAAGCGGCTTATTGCTTCTTGGCAGCTTCTTCTTGCGCTGCAGCGTTCGATTCGGCCTGAGCTTTGGCAGCTTCGGCGTTTTCTTTCGCTGCGTCGTTCACTTTTTCCTGAGCTTTGTTCATGTCTTGCTGAGCTTGTTCAGCATGTTGGTTGGCATCTTGAGCTTTGTCCTCGGATTTTTTATCGCAGGCAGCGAGACCGAGGGAAGCGGTCAACATCAAGGCAATAGCTAAAGTCTTACGCATGGGGTGTTTCTCCTTATGGAAAATAACTACTGGCCTTAAGAGCTCAGGCCCAAGGCTTAAGTTCCTCATTTCTTTCAGATATATAAGTTTGTTTTGCAATGGAACTTTTGCTGTTCTTTCCACTACTGGGAATGACGACTAACAAGAGTAATTATCAAATGGCCGAAAACCCCGTTTTTGAGCGTGCGACACGGTTTCTCTCGGCCTTGCGCCACTGTCAGGTGCTGGGATTGAAGGTGCACAGCGCAAGTAGCGAAGGCCTGACGGTGGTGCTGCCGTACAGTGAGCAAATCGTTGGCAACCCGCTGACTGGCGTCATCCACGGCGGAGCGATCACGTCATTGATGGACACTGCGTGCGGTATGTCGACCCTGTGCGTGCTGCCGGAATTCGAAGTCTGCCCGACCCTCGATCTGCGCATCGACTACATGCACGCCGCCGAGCCGCATAAAGACGTCTATGGCTTCGCCCAATGTTATCGAGTCACCACCGATGTGATCTTCGCTCGCGGCTTCGCCTGTCAGGATGATCCCGAGCAGCCGATTGCCCACGTCGTCGGCACCTTCATGCGCATGGGCAAAGGCCTTAAAGGCACCAAAGGCTTTGGTGGCGCGATCAAGGGAGAAAAACGATGAGCGATGATTTCAAGCAGCAGCTGCAAGAGGCCCACGAGAAGGGTGACTACGCGCCGCTGCTGAAACTGATCCCCTACGCCGGACTCATCGGCGTCGAGTGCTCGCGAGTCGGTGATGATTTACTGTTCAAGTTGCCGGCCAACAAGGACAACATTGGTAACCCTTTATTGCCGGCGATCCACGGCGGGGTGATTGCCGGGTTCATGGAGCTGTCTGCGGCCCTGCACCTGCTGATTTTCACCGGCGCGCCGGGTGTGCCGAAGATTATCGATTTCTCCCTCGATTACCTGCGGGCCGGGCAGTTTCGCGACACCTGGGCCCGGTGTCAGGTCTGCCGTCAGGGCCGGCGGGTGGCCAACGTCGCGGTCACGGCGTGGCAAAGCACCGAAAGCGAACCGATTGCCACTGCCCGCGCGCACTTCAAAATCGATGAGCCCTTGAAATCCTGAAGCACGCCCCCAACTCACAGAACAACCCGCCGCCGACCAGCAAGGTCGCGGCCAATGCCATCTGATTGGAGTTTGATGACCATGAGTGTGGAAACTCAAAAGGAAACCCTGGGCTTCCAGACCGAGGTGAAGCAACTGCTGCACCTCATGATCCATTCGCTGTATTCCAACAAGGAAATCTTCCTTCGCGAATTGATCTCGAACGCCTCTGACGCCGTCGACAAATTGCGCTTCGAAGCCCTGGCCAAGCCTGAGTTGCTCGAAGGTGGCGATGAACTGAAAATCCGTGTGAGCTTCGACAAGGACGCCAAGACCGTCACCCTCGAAGACAACGGCATCGGCATGAACCGTGACGATGTGATCACCCACCTGGGTACCATCGCCAAATCCGGCACCGCCGATTTCATGAAAAACCTGTCCGGCGATCAGAAGAAGGATTCGCACCTGATCGGTCAGTTCGGTGTGGGCTTCTACTCGGCCTTCATCGTCGCTGACAAAGTTGACGTGTACAGCCGTCGCGCCGGCACCGCCGCCAGCGAAGGCGTGCACTGGTCGTCGAAAGGCGAGGGCGAATTCGAAGTCGCCACCATCGACAAGCCGGAGCGCGGCACCCGCATCGTTCTGCACCTGAAATCCGGTGAAGACGAGTTCGCCGATGGCTGGCGTCTGCGCAACATCATCAAGAAGTACTCCGACCACATCGCGCTGCCGATCGAGCTGCCGAAAGAAGTGGCCGCTGCCGAAGGCGAAGAGAAGCCTGAAGTTGAATGGGAAACCGTCAACCGCGCCAGCGCTCTGTGGACCCGTCCTCGCACCGAAGTGAAGGACGAGGAATACCAGGAGTTCTACAAACACATCGCCCACGACTTCGAAAATCCGCTGTCGTGGAGCCACAACAAGGTCGAAGGCAAGCTCGAGTACAGCTCGCTGCTGTACGTGCCGGCCCGCGCACCGTTCGATCTGTACCAGCGTGAAGCGCCAAAAGGCCTGAAGCTGTACGTGCAGCGCGTGTTCGTGATGGATCAGGCCGAGTCGTTCCTGCCGCTGTACCTGCGCTTCATCAAAGGCGTGGTCGATTCCAACGACCTGTCGCTGAACGTGTCGCGGGAAATCCTGCAGAAAGACCCGATCATCGACTCGATGAAATCGGCGCTGACCAAGCGCGTGCTGGACATGCTGGAAAAACTGGCGAAGAACGAGCCTGAGCAATACAAGGGCTTCTGGAAAAACTTCGGTCAGGTCATGAAAGAAGGCCCGGCAGAAGATTTCGCCAACAAGGAAAAAATTGCCGGTCTGCTGCGTTTCGCATCGACCAACGGCACCGATGGCGAGCAGATCGTCGGTCTGGCCGAGTACCTGGCGCGCGCCAAGGAAGGTCAGGACAAGATCTACTACCTCACCGGCGAAACCTACGCGCAGGTCAAGAACAGCCCGCACCTGGAAGTCTTCCGCAAGAAAGGCATCGAAGTGCTGCTGCTGACCGACCGTATCGACGAATGGCTGATGAGCTACCTCAGCGAATTCGACGGCAAGACGTTTGTCGACGTCGCGCGCGGTGACCTGGACCTGGGCAACCTGGACTCGGAAGAGGACAAGAAGGCTGCTGAAGAAGTCGCCAAGTCGAAAGAAGGTCTGGTCGAGCGTCTGAAAACCGCACTGGGCGATTCCGTTGCCGAAGTCCGGGTTTCCCATCGCCTGACCGATTCGCCAGCCATTCTGGCCATCGGCGAGCAGGATCTGGGTCTGCAAATGCGTCAGATCCTCGAGGCCAGCGGGCAGAAAGTGCCGGATTCGAAGCCGATCTTCGAATTCAACCCGAGCCACCCGCTGATCGAGAAGCTCGACAACGAGGCCAGCGAAGATCGCTTCAGCGACCTGTCGCACATCCTCTTCGACCAGGCCGCCCTGGCGGCGGGCGACAGCTTGAAAGACCCGGCCGCTTACGTGAAGCGTCTGAACAAGCTGCTGGTTGAACTGTCGGTTTAACCAAGCTGCAGAAAAACCCGCTTCGGCGGGTTTTTTCATTCTGGTGTTCAACCAATCAGGAGTCAGAAATGAGCCAAGTCACTGTACGTTCCGTGGTCTATCAGATTGACGGCCAGCCTTATGAAGGTCGCCTGGCGTTCGACGCCGAGCACAAAGGCGCGCGTCCGGGTCTGTTGATGGCGCCGAACTGGATGGGTGTCAGCGCTGGCGCTGAAGAGATCGCCAAATCGGTGGCGGCCAAGGGTTATGTGGTGCTGATCGCTGACGTGTACGGCCAGGCGGTGCGTCCGCAGAATGCCGATCAGGCCGGTGCGGCGATGATGCCGCTGAAGGACGACCGCGCGCTGCTGCGCAAGCGTATGCAGGCCGCGTTCGAACAATTGCAGAAGCAGGGCGAGGCGGCGGTCGATACCTCGAAACTGGCGGTGTTCGGCTTCTGCTTCGGCGGTTGCTGTGCGCTGGATCTGGCCCGCACCGGTGCGCCGGTGAAAGCGGCGGTGTCGTTCCACGGCACGCTGGATTCGCCGAACCCGGCGGACGCGAAGAACATCAAGGGCTCGGTGCTGGTGCTGCACGGTGCTTCCGATCCGCTGGTGCCGAAAGAGCAGTTGCCGGCATTCGAAGACGAGATGAACGCTGCTGGTGTGGACTGGCAGTTGCTGAGCTACGGCGGCGCGGTGCACTCGTTCACCGATCCGCACGCCAATGTGCCGGGCAAGATGATGTACGACGCGAAGACCGCAGCGCGTGCGTTCAAGTCGATGCATGACTTGCTGGAAGAAGTGTTCAAGGGCTGAAGCCTAAGAGCAAAAGCCCCTCACCCTAACCCTCTCCCAGAGGGAGAGGGGACTGACCGTAAGTTTCTCGAGAGTTGCATCGACCTGAAAGTGAATCACCGAATCCATAATCGACTCGGTGTTTCAGGTCGATGTATGACATAAGACACCTCGGTCGGCTCCCTCTCCTCCTGGGAGAGGGCTGGGGTGAGGGCAGGCGGTTTAACGCGGTAATTCAATCCGCTCGACTTCCCCCGGCACCGTCGGCCAATCCGCGGCCGCCCACTTGCGCCGCGCCTCATCGATCGCCGCCGGATCGCTCGCGACAAAATTCCAGTTGATCCGCCGTGGCCCGTCCAGTGGCGCACCGCCGAACAGCACCGCGTGGCTGTCGCTTTCGGCGAACAGGCTCATCTCTTCCCCGGCCGGCAACACCACCAGCGCATGGGGTTCGACCGCTTCGCCATTCAATTGCACATCACCACTCAAGACATACAGCGCCCGCTCTTCATGCTCGGTCGGGATCAGCAGTGTGGTCGCGGTTTGCATCTTCAATTCGGCATACAGCGTAGGAGAAAGCACTGGCACCGGTGATTCCAGGCAAAAGCCTGACCCGGCGATCATGCGGATCTGCACGCCGAGGTTATCGCTGACCGGCAACGTGGAAGCCGGGTGGTGGCTGTAATGCCCCGGGCCTTGTTCGTGATCCTTGGGCGAGGCGAGCCAGATTTGCAGGCCGTGCATCTTGAAGCTTTGTTCCCATAGCGGGTCGGGCGTGCGCTCGACGTGAGCGATCGCCGTGCCGGCGGTCATCCAGCTGACATCGCCGGCGCTGACCACCTGATCCGAACCCAGGCTGTCCTTGTGCTGGATCTGCCCGTCGAACAAATACGTAAGGGTCGACAGACCGATGTGCGGATGCTGTCGGATGTTCATGCCTTTGCCCGCGGGATAAACCGTTTCGAGCATGTGGTCGAAAAACACGAAAGGCCCGACGCTGCGGCATTTGGCTGACGGCAGCGGGCGCAGAATCGGCTGCCCTTCGACGTCTTCGGCGCGCGGGCGGATGATCAGGGGTTGGGTGTCCATGGTCCATTCCAGGCTGAGCGGGTGATGCGTGGAGCATAACCCGCCGGTATCGTCGGGGTGATTACTGGCTGTCGAAGCCGACGGGGGCGTGGGTTTCGATGGTGACTTCGCTGGTGGTCATCAGTTTGTGGATCGGGCAGCGATCGGCGACGCGCAGCAGTTCTTCGCGCTGGGCATCGGTGAGCACGCCTTTGAGGGTGAGGGTCAAGTGCAGGGCGTATTTGCCTTTCTGTTCCTGGCTGTTGTCGCGTTTGACCTCAACGCCGACGCCGGTCAGCGGGATGTCCTTTTTCTTCGCGTACAGCTTCAGGGTCAGAGCCTTGCAGGCGCCGAGGGCGGCGTCGAAGTAATCGTGCGGCTCCGGAGCCGAGCCTTCGCCGCCGGCGGTCGTCGGGACGTCTGTAAACAGCTCATGCTCATCGATCTGTACGGTGTGGCGAAAACCTTCGGCGGACACAGTATTGACGGTAACGGTCATGTGAACCTCGCAAGCTGTAGGAAAAGGGATTCGATCAAAAAAGACCTTGCAGGTATAGAGCATTTCCCACACAGGCGCGTTCCACTTTCTTGCCGGGTGAACCCTCATTGCCCGGCGAGGGTCTAGGCTATGCCTGTCTGCCGGAGAATGCTTGTGTCCTTGTTTCGTTTGAGCCTTGCCTGCCTGATGGCTTTCACCGGCGCCGCCAGTGCCCGGGAATACACCTACAGTGACGCGCACCTGCATTACGTGGATTTTTTCCAGGAAACTGCCGGCATGCCGAAATTGCTCACGGCCATGAAGGAAAACTCCATTGAGCACGTGATGATTTCCGGCATTCCCGTGGCGAAGAAATGGCACGAAGACGAGCCGAAGCGCCCGCGTTATTACGCTGGCGATGATGCCGATGCCTATTGGTACAGCGCGACTGACGTGATCGTCGCCGACGCGGTGCAGAAGCTGACACCTGAGCAACGCCAGTACTTTCACCCGTTTCTTTCAGGCTTCAACCCCAACGACAAGAACTCCGCCACGCACATCCAGCGCATGCTCGATCTGTATCCCGGCTTGTGGCAGGGCATCGGCGAGGTCTTCACCCGTCACGACGACCTCACCGCACTGACCTCCGGCGATACGCCGCGTGCCAATAACGAAGCCATGACCCGCATCTATCACCTGGCCGCCGAGCACGATCTGCCGGTGATGCTGCATTCCAACATCACCTCCAAGCGTGAGAAGAATCCGCTGTACCTGAAGGAAATCGAAGAGCCGCTGCGTAATCATCCGCACAGCCGGTTTATCTGGGCGCATGCCGGCACCAGTGCTGAAATCCATCGTCATCAGACGCAGCTGGATTTTCTGCTGCCGACCCTTACCCGAATGCTGGAGGCGTATCCGAACCTGTTCATCGATCTGTCGTGGAGCCTGCTGACGCCTTATCTGCTGGACGAAAAGAGCCAGCCGCGAGCCGAGTGGGTGCAATTGGTGGAGCGCTATCCGGATCGCTTCATGATCGGTTCGGACGTGGTCGGGCGATTCAACAAACTCGGCAAGGAAATCCATGGTTTCAAGCCGTTTCTCGACGCCTTGCCTGAGGCGGTCGCGAAAAAAATCGCACGGGACAACTTCCTGGGGATATTGCCGCGAACAGCGCTCAAGTCCGGCAAAACCGCGCTGAATCGTTAATGCTCCAGGTTCGAAGTATTAAGGCCTTTTGATATCACGTTTTGGTCTTACGCAATTTTCCAAAGGGCCGATACCTTCTAGAGCAACCAGCTGCAGGGTTGATGCAGCGCTTTTGGAAGGAACCAGAGCAATGAGTATCCGTAGTCTCAATATTGCGCCCCGGGCCGGGCTGGGTTTTGGCGTGCTGGCGCTGATGGTGTTTGCCCTTGGCGCGTTCGCCCTGCTGCAGATGTCGAACATGCGCGCGCAGTCCGACGAGGTCGACAACAACTGGCTACCCAGCGTGATGGCGGTGGGCGAGATGAGTCAGGACATGCTGCGCTTGCGTGCGCTGACCATGCGCCTGTTGCTCAATCGCGATCCGCAGGCGCTGGATCAGAATGTGGCCAAGCTCAATGATTTGCGCGGTGTGCTGAGTGAAGCCCAGCAACGTTACGACATCCTGATCGTATTGCCCGAAGAGCGCGCGCTGTTCGACCGCTTCAAGGTCGCTGAACACAAGTACCTGGAGCTTCAGGCGCAGGTGATGACGTTATCTGCTCAGGGACGAGTGGAGGAGGCCGCCGCCATTCTCAACGGACAGATGAGCCCGTTGGCGGATGAGATTGCAGTGAGCCTGCGTGAGCTGGTCGAGCTGAACAAGCACAACGCCAACCTCGCCACTGAGGCCGCACGGCTGGTGTTCACCAATTCCCGGGTCTGGGTCGGGGTGATGATCGGCATCACTGCGCTGATTACCATCGCGCTGGCGTTATTGCTGACCCGCAGCATCGTGCTGCCGCTGTCGCAATCGCTCAATGTGGCGGAAGTGGTGGCCGGCGGCGATCTGACCGGGGATATCAGCATTTCCGGCAAGGACGAGCCGGCGCGGCTGCTGCACGCGCTCAAGAGCATGCAGCACAACCTGCGTGACACCATCCGCCGGATCTCGGAGTCCTCCAGTCAACTGGCTTCGGCCTCGGAGGAGTTGAGCTGCGTCACCGAAGACGCCACGCGAGGGCTGCACCAGCAGAGTCTGGAAATTGAACAGGCGGCCACGGCGGTCAATCAGATGACCGCCGCGGTGGAGGAGGTGGCGAGCAATGCCGTCGCGACTTCCGAGGCTTCCCGTGAGTCTGATCGCATTGCCCAGCATGGTCGCGAGCAGGTCCAGCAGACGGTATCGTCCATCGAGTTGCTGGCGGACGATGTCACGGCGAATGCCACGCAGGTGGAAGATCTGGCGCAGAAGGTCTACAGCATCAGCAAGGTGCTGGATGTGATCCGCTCGATTGCCGAACAGACTAATCTGCTGGCGTTGAACGCGGCGATCGAGGCTGCGCGGGCGGGGGATGCCGGGCGGGGTTTTGCGGTGGTGGCGGACGAGGTGCGGGCGCTGGCCCATCGCACTCAGCAATCGACGCAGGAGATCGAACAGATGATCGGCGGCATCCAGCAGGGCACCGATTCGGCGGTCAGCTCGATGCAACAGAGCAACGTTCGGGCGCGCTCGACCCTGGAGTTGGCGAAGGCGGCTGGCGTGGCGCTGGAGGAAATTGCTTCGGCGTTCACCTTGATCAACGAGCGCAACCTGGTGATCGCCAGTGCGTCGGAAGAGCAGGCGGCCGTGGCGCGGGAAGTTGATCGCAACCTGATGAACATCCGTGACCTGGCGATGCAGACGTCTGCAGGGGCCAATCAGACCAGCGCCGCGAGTCAGGAGTTGTCGCGGCTGGCGGTGGATCTGAACAGCATGGTCGCCAAGTTCTCGGTTTGATCAGCGTTCGGCAGGCGAAAAAAAGCCCCGCGTTTGCGGGGCTTTTCGTTGAATCAGCTGCCTTTGACCGTCTTGCCGTTGACCGTGCCGTCGAGGAGCATGATGTTGTACTCCTTGCCGTCGGTTTCGACCTGTTGCAGGCGAACCAGCAGATAATCCCAGTCCTTGGCGAACCACAGGACGGTGATGCGCTTGCTTTGTGTCGGATCGCGAACGCGCTCGACCTTGATCGCATCGATCTGGCCGGCCTTGGTTTCGACTTTTTCCGAACCCAGCACGCGGAAGTCGTAGGTATCGACTTCACCATCATCGACCACCTGATAGCTCATGCTTTTCTTGCCGGCGGCCACGTCATGCTGCAGCGCCAGTTGATAGGTGGATTTGTCGACCATGCCGCGGTTGAGCGGGATTTTCACCGCGTCGCCGCGGTCGGTGCCGGTCACCAGCTTGTTGGCCCAGTCGAAGTCCAGGTCAGCCTTTTTCGCCTTGCCCAGACCACCGCGTTCGAAGTGGTAGGACTGTGGCAGCAGGGTGTCCTTGTCCAGGGTCAGGGTGCTTTCCTCGGACAGGCTGGCAATCATCATCGAGGCCTTGAAGCTGAGCTTCCAGACGCCGTTGGCTTCCTTGGTCAGACTGCGTTCTGCAGTGCCGCTCATGGGCAACTGCTTCCAGTCGGCGGTGTAGCTGGCGGAGAACGGTTGAAGGTCTGCCGCCTGGGCAAAAGGCAGGGCGAGCAGAGCGCAAGCGAAGAGCAGGGCGCGACGCATAAAATCTCCTAGTTTCGAATCAAGTGACCGCTGGCCCCGAGTAGCTGGCCATCCAGTAAAGCACCTTGCTCGCCGAGGCTCAGCCGTCCTTCGGCGAACCAGCGTACGGCCATCGGGTAGATCAGGTGTTCCTGAACGTGAACCCGTTGCGCCAGACTTTGCGGCGAATCGTGCAACTCTACCGGTATTACTGCCTGTACGACCAGTGGTCCGCCATCGAGTTCCTCGGTGACGAAGTGCACGGAGCAGCCGTGTTCGGCGTCGCCGGCTTCCAGCGCGCGCTGATGCGTGTGTAACCCTTTGTATTTGGGAAGCAGCGACGGGTGGATATTGAGCAGGCGACCCTGGTAGTGACGGACGAAGTCAGCGCTGAGAATGCGCATGAAGCCGGCCAGTACCACGAGTTTGGGGTTGAATTCGTCGATCAGTTCGATCAGCGCGGTATCGAAGGCCTCGCGGCCCTCGAATCCCTTGTGATCCAGCGAGCGGGTGGCGATACCCGCGTCACTGGCGCGTTGCAGGCCGTAGGCGTCGGCGCGGTTGGAAATCACCGCAGCGATGCGGACCGGGCTGTCGCCGGTCCGCGTGCTGTCGATCAGGGCCTGCAAGTTACTGCCGGTGCCGGACAACAGCACCACGACATCACAGGTCTGGGACATCAGTGAGCCTTGAGGTTCTTCAGTTCGACCTGAGCCGCGCCTTCGGCAGCGACAGCGATCTGACCGATGACCCAAGGCTGCTCGCCGGCGTCACGCAGGGTGTTCAGGGCCACTTCAACGTGTTCCTGAGCCACGCAGATCACCATGCCCACGCCGCAGTTCAGCACGCGGTGCATTTCGGTTTCGTCGACGTTGCCTTTCTCTTGCAGCCAGTCGAAGACGGCCGGGCGGTTCCAACTGGCCACGTCAACCACGGCTTGAGCGCCTTTTGGCAGAACGCGCGGGATGTTGTCCAGCAGGCCGCCACCGGTGATGTGGGCCATGGCCTTGACGGCGCCAGTGTCTTTGATCAGCTTGAGCAGCGGCTTCACGTAGATGCGGGTCGGGGCCATCAGCAGTTCGGTCAGCGGCTTGCCGTCGAGCTGAACGGTTTCGATGTCGGCGCCAGATACTTCGATGATCTTGCGGATCAGCGAGTAGCCGTTGGAGTGCGGGCCGGACGATGGCAGGGCGATCAGGGCATCACCGGTGGCGACTTTCGAGCCGTCGATGATTTCGGCTTTTTCCACGACACCGACGCAGAAACCGGCCAGGTCGTAGTCTTCGCCTTCGTACATGCCAGGCATTTCAGCGGTTTCGCCGCCGACCAGCGAGCAGCCAGCCAGTTCGCAGCCTGCACCGATACCGGTGACCACAGTGGCGGCCACGTCGACGTTCAGCTTGCCGGTGGCGTAGTAGTCGAGGAAGAACAGCGGCTCGGCGCCGCACACCACCAGATCGTTGACGCACATGGCGACCAGGTCCTGGCCGATGCTGTCGTGCTTGTTCAGGTTCAGCGCCAGGCGCAGCTTGGTGCCGACGCCGTCAGTACCGGAAACCAGTACCGGCTGCTTGTAACCGGCCGGGATCTCGCAGAGGGCGCCGAAACCGCCCAGGCCGCCCATGACTTCCGGGCGCGCAGTGCGCTTGGCGACGCTCTTGATGCGTTCGACCAATGCTTCACCGGCGTCGATGTCTACACCGGCGTCCTTGTAGCTCAGGGAGGGTTGCTTGCTCATGATCCAGGCCTTTAGGGGAGGGGATTCAGGGGTAACGACCGAGTTCAGCGGGAACGCCGAATCCGACGGGGGCGATTGCCTCACGCGAAGTTCGGGGTGCCCGGCTGTTGCCGGTCTGCGAAGGCGCGCGATTTTATCAGGCTTGAGGGGCAGCGGCCATCCTCACGCCGACGGGCAGGGGCATATCGGTGGAAAAAATTTTGCAATTGACGCTGTGGGTGACATCACGGGTGCCTGTATAAGGAACCGTCTATCGTTAGGACTGTGCAAAAACTTACCGACCGCGTGTGAATGTTTTGCGACGGCCTGTGGTCACAGGCTTGCCACAACGGTGCACGCGGCCTGTTCCAGCCGCTCTTGTCGACGGGAATTCTCCATGCGTTTTTGTAAATGGCTGTTAGTAGGTGGCTTGTCTCTGATCAGCCTGGCGAGCCAGGCCGAAAATCTCAAAGGTCTTTATCAGGTGCGCGAACCGGTCACGGGTCAGTCGCCGGAGGAGCGTGATCGCGCGACCCAGGCTGCGCTGGATACGCTGGTGCTGCGGCTGACCGGCGACTCGAAAGCCCCGCAGAACCCGGGACTGGCGCCGGTTCGCAAGGATCCGCAGCAGATCATCAGTCAGTTCGGTTTCGATGCCGGGCCGCCGGAAGTGCTGAAAGTCGATTTCGATCCGGGAACCACCGAGCAGGCGTTGCGCCGCGCCGGGCTGGCGCTGTGGGGCGCCAATCGGCCCTCGATCCTGAGCTGGTGGCTGAACGATTCGACCGAGGGTTCGAGCCTTGTGGGCGACGGTCAGGCCAGCGCCGCGCCGTTGCGCCGTGCGGCCCAGCACCGTGGATTGCCTTTGCGCCTGCCGTTGGCGGACTTGAGTGAGCAATTGGTCGCCACGGCACCAACGCTCGAAGGTGCCGACCCGGCGCCGCTGCGCAACGCTTCCGAGCGCTACAACGCTGACGCCTTGCTTGCTGTGCATGCCCGCGAAGAAAGCGGGCAATGGCAGGCCAAATGGCAATTGTGGCTGGGCGACAAAAAAGAGGCGGGCAACGTGCAGGGCGCGGATCAAGCCGCGGTGGCCGATGCGGTGATGCTGGCGGTCACTGAACGTCTGGCGCCACGCTTTGTTGCCAAACCGGGCGCGTCCGGCCAGCAGACCCTGGAAGTGCAGGGCATGAATCTGGAGCACTACGCAGCGCTGCTGCGGTTACTCGAACCGTTCGGCGTGCGTCTGCAGAGTGTCGATGCCGATCGCATCCTCTATCGGGTCAACGGCAGTGCCGATCAATTGCGAGCGCAATTGTCGCTGGCGAAGTTGCAGGAACTTCCGGCCGAGGCGCCGGCTCCGGTCGCTGCGCCTCAGCCTGCGGTCGCCGGGGCGCCGCCAGTTGCTGCGCCGACGCCGACACCGGCGGCGCCGTCCTTGCGGTTCCGCTGGTAGGTTTTCTTTCTTATATATAAGCAATGGAGTGTTACATGGCCGATACGCGGCGTTGGTTCTGGCTCGGTGGGGTGCTCCTGCTTTGCGCGTTTGTCTGGTTGCTGCATCCGATCCTCACGCCGTTTCTGGTGGCGCTGTTGCTCGCGTATCTGTTCGATCCGCTCGTTGATCGTCTGGAGCGCCTGGGGTTGTCCCGCACCTGGGGTGTGATCACGGTGTTCGCCTTGTTCACCCTGATCGTCACCGCGCTGTTGCTGGTGCTGGTGCCGATGCTCGCCAAGCAATTGCTGCGGCTGTATGAGCTGGCGCCGCAAATGCTCGACTGGTTGCAACACACCGCCGTGCCGTGGGCGCAATCGAAGCTGGGGCTGTCGGACGGCTTCTGGAAGTTCGACAAGGTCAAGGCCGCGATCAGCGAACACATGGGCCAGACCACCGACATCGTCGGTGTAGTGCTGAGTCAGGCGACGGCTTCGAGCCTGGCGCTGATCGGCTGGCTGGCGAATCTGGTGCTGATCCCGGTGGTGAGCTTTTACCTGCTGCGCGACTGGGACGTGATGATGGCCAAGATCCGCGGCCTGTTGCCCCGTGATCGCGAAGAGCGCGTGGTGGCGCTGGCGGGTGAATGCCATGAGGTGCTGGGCGCGTTCGTGCGCGGGCAGTTGCTGGTGATGCTGGCCTTGGGTGTGATCTATGCGGCCGGCCTGATGATTGTCGGGTTGGAACTGGGTCTGTTGATCGGTCTGATAGCAGGGCTGGCGGCGATCGTTCCGTACATGGGGTTCGTGATCGGTATTGGCGCCGCGCTGATTGCCGGGTTGTTCCAGTTCGGTGGCGATCTGTATCCGATGATCGGAATCGTCGCGGTGTTCATGGTCGGTCAGGCGCTGGAAGGCATGGTGCTGACGCCGTTGCTGGTGGGGGACCGGATCGGTCTGCATCCGGTGGCGGTGATCTTCGCGATTCTGGCCGGTGGCGAGCTGTTCGGCTTCACCGGTGTGCTGCTGGCATTGCCGGTGGCGGCGGTGATCATGGTGCTGGTGCGACACGTTCACGATCTGTACAAGGATTCCGACATCTATAGCGGGGTGGATGAGCCGGAGTTGTAATCGTGGCGCGCGGGCTGCCTGGTGGATTGCCGGGTTGGCCCGTCTCATGCAGGCCATGGCGCCAAAGAAACTGTCATAAAACCAGCACGTTAACGCAAACCTTTGATTTTGCTTGGGGTCTGTCGCATTGTGCGCTCCGCTTCACGGGTATAAACTTCGCTCACTTTACACAGAGGCCACTAACGGTTCCTTGGGAACTGTTCAGTCAGCATGAAACCGATTCAGCTGCCCCTAGGTGTGCGTCTGCGTGACGACGCCACCTTCATCAACTACTACCCAGGCGCCAATGCCGCTGCACTCGGCTATGTCGAGCGTCTATGCGAAGCCGACGCCGGCTGGACCGAAAGCCTGATCTATCTGTGGGGCAAGCACGGGGTAGGGCGCACGCATCTGTTGCAGGCCGCGTGCCTGCGCTTCGAGCAGATGGGGGAGCCGGCGGTGTACCTGCCGCTGGCCGAGTTGATGGATCGCGGCATCGAAATTCTCGACAACCTCGAACAGTACGAACTGGTCTGTCTGGATGACTTGCAGGTGATTGCCGGCAAGGCGGACTGGGAAGAGGCGATGTTTCATTTGTTCAACCGTTTGCGCGACAGCGGTCGGCGTCTGCTGATCGCCGCATCCACTTCACCGCGTGAACTGCCGATCAAACTCGCCGACCTGAAATCACGCCTGACCCTGGCGCTGATCTTCCAGATGCGTCCTCTCTCCGATGAAGACAAATTACGTGCCCTGCAATTGCGCGCATCCCGTCGCGGTCTGCACCTGACCGACGAAGTCGGGCATTTTATTTTGACTCGCGGTACCCGCAGCATGAGCGCGCTTTTCGATCTGCTGGAGCAGCTCGATCAGGCCTCTTTGCAGGCTCAGCGCAAGCTGACCATTCCCTTCCTGAAAGAAACCCTGGGCTGGTAAAACCGGGGCTTTCAGCCGGTTTCGGCATATTTCAGGCGCCAGAAAACCCGCTTTCCTGTGGGTTGCACAGGCCGCGTCTCGATTCAAATAGGCTTAAGCGCTTAGATGTTAACGAGAAACCGGGAAGTCACAAAAAGATCGATTGAATTTGCAAATGAGGCTGATAGCGGGCATAGTCTCGGCTTCTTTACAACTATCAGCCACGGTCGTGCCCATGCTAAAGCGCTTCGCACCCCTCGTGCCTCTCGCACTCGTCACCCTGTTGTTCGGTTGCGCTGCTCATTCACCTGTTAATCAAGAGCAGCAACAACAGGCTAAAAATTCTGCCACCGCCCAGTCTTCCGTTATTTACCAGGAAGAGCTGGACACCGAAAAAGAACTGGCCGACTTCAACGGCAAGAAGCCTTACCAGCTTCCGGTTCTGGCCGACAGCATCCTCGAACGCGGCATGTCCCTGATCGGTACCCGTTACCGTTTCGGCGGTACCTCTGAAGCCGGTTTCGATTGCAGCGGTTTCATCGGCTACCTGTTCCGCGAAGAAGCCGGCATGAACCTGCCGCGCTCCACCCGCGAAATGATCAACGTTGATGCGCCGCTGGTTTCGCGCAGCAACCTCGAGCCGGGCGACCTGCTGTTCTTCGCCACCAATGGTCGTCGCGGTCGTGTAAGCCACGCCGGGATCTACCTGGGCGACAACCAGTTCATCCATTCCAGCTCTCGTCGCAGCGGCGGTGTTCGCATCGACAGCCTGGGCGACAGCTACTGGAGCAAGACCTTCATCGAAGCCAAACGCGCTTTGGCGAACGCTCCAACCGTGGTTACCGCTCGCAAGTAATCACTCGATTGTCGCCACGCTCGTGGCGACAAAGCGGCCCTTCCGAGGCAATAGACTTAAACTTTACAAGGTGAAGTTAAAGTCTTACTTGAAGTTTGCCGCGTAGCCGCTAGAATCCTGTTCTATATTGATGGCAAACCGCCTGCGTCCCAACGCAGGCGGTTTTGTTTTCTGTCGAATCGGCAGTCAAAGCCTCAGCCAGATCAGGATGTTCTGCATATGACGATGTCGGCCCGCTTTGCCTTGATGTTCTTCGCAGCGCTGCTCAGCGGCTGCGCCAGCCGCACTCCGCCACCTGCGCCGGTGGTTCGTGCTCCGATCGTGTTCGGATCCTCTCAGACCTTTTCACCCGCTGCCGAAGACGTGCTGTTCCGCGCGCTCGGGCTGGTGGGCACACCTTATCGTTGGGGTGGCAATACACCGGACTCCGGGTTTGATTGCAGCGGCCTGATCGGCTTTGTCTACCGCGATGCCGCAGGCATCAGCCTGCCGCGTTCTACCCGCGAGATGATCGTCATGCAGGCGCCGAATGTCGGCAAGGAAGGGCTGCAGACTGGCGACCTGATTTTCTTCGCCACCAATGGCGGCTCACAGGTCAGCCATGCGGGGATCTACGTCGGGGAAGGGCGCTTCGTTCATGCGCCGGCCACCGGCGGCACGGTTAAGCTGGACAGCCTGTCGAAGGCGTATTGGCAGAAAGCCTATCTGAGCGCCAAGCGCGTTTTGCAGCCAGAGCATCTGGCGCATAACCCGTAACCCAGATACATAAAAACCCGTGGGAGCTGAATGGCTCCCACGGGTTTTTTATGCCGGCAACACACTAGCGGGTCGCTGACACCCGCCACACCTTGTTACCCACGTCATCGGCTACCAGCAATCCACCTTGTTGGTCGATCACTACGCCGACCGGGCGACCCAAAGCGTTCTCGTCCTTGTCGAGGAAACCTGTCAGCACGTCCACTGGCGTTCCGCTCGGCTTGCCGGCGGCAAACGGCACAAAGATCACCTTGTAACCGCTATGCGGCTTGCGGTTCCACGAGCCGTGCTGGCCGATGAATGCGCCTTCCTTGAACTGAGCCGGCAAGCGATTGCCTTCGGCGAAGGTCAGGCCCAGTGATGCAGTGTGCGGGCCAACGGCGTAGTCGGGAGCGATGGCCTTGGCCACCATGTCCGGCCGCTGGGGTTCCACGCGCACATCAACGTGCTGGCCGTAGTAGCTGAACGGCCAGCCATAGAAACCACCGTCCTTGACCGATGTGATGTAGTCCGGCACCAGATCGCTGCCAATCTCATCGCGTTCGTTGACGGCAGTCCACAGCGCACCGCTTTGCGGCTCCCAGGCCAGGCCGTTGGGGTTGCGGATGCCCGAAGCGAAAATCCGGTGGTTGCCGGTGGCGCGATCCACTTCCCAGATCGCCGCGCGGCCTTCTTCCTGATCGAGGCCGTTTTCGCCGACGTTGCTGTTCGAGCCGACCGTCACGTACAGCTTGCTGCCGTCCTTGCTGGCGATGACGTTCTTGGTCCAGTGGTGGTTGAGCGTGCCGCCCGGCAGATCCACGACCTTGATCGGCTGGCTCTTGATTTCGGTCGCGCCGGGCTCGTAGTTGAAGCGCAGCAGGCGATCGGTATCGGCCACGTACAGATCGTTGCCGACCAGGGTCATGCCGAATGGTGAGTTGAGGTTCTGCAGGAACACCGTGCGGGTTTCGGCCACGCCGTCATGATCGGCATCGCGCAGCAGGGTGATGCGGTTCGGACTGGGCACGCCGGCACCGGCACGCCCCATGACTTTTTTCATCACCCAGCCACGAATGCCCTTGCTGTCGTCCGGTTTTGGCGGGGCGTTGGTTTCTGCCACGAGTACATCGCCGTTCGGCAGTACGTAGAGCCAGCGCGGATGATCGAGATTTTCGGCGAAAGCCGCCACCTGAGTGCCTGCCGCTGCCGTCGGCTTCGCGCCGGCCGGCCAGCCAATGGCCGGGGCGATGTTCACCGTCGGGATCAGGGTCTTGTTCGGTTCGGGCAGTTTCGGTGACGGACCGGTGCCGTCGGAGACTTGCAGGCTGGAGGATTCACCACAGGCGGCGAGCCCTCCGGCGATCATGATGACGAAAACGAACTGGGGCTTGCGCATTGCTGATCTTCCCTATGAATGCATTCCTAAACATAGAGAAGCGCACAAGCCCGATGGTTCAACCCTCAGCCGCGGGCTTCCTTGAACAGCACGGCAATGCCGGGGTGATAGTTGCCGGCTTCGCTGCGCAATTTGCGGTAGGCGTAGGGAAAGTACCAGGCGACGGCGCAGGTGTGTTCCTTTTGCAGGTCGTCGACCATGTCCTGCAACTCTTCCGGGCTGGCGCTGTGCTGGGCCTTTTGCGGGGCGACGAACAGACAACCGAGTTTCAGGTCGCTGGCGTAGCTGATGCGCTTGGCGTCGCTGGTGATATCCGCCAGGGCCTGCGTCAGATTCAGGCTGGTGACGCGCGGCCAGCGTTGGGTGGCCTGAATGAAGGCGCGATCCTCGGCGCCAGCGATAAACAGGTCGGCGCGGGCATTGCGCTCGCCTTCTTCGTTTTGTTTGCGGGTGGCGGTGTCGCGCAGAGTGACCAGTTCGGCCATCCACGCAGCGGCCGACAGCAGGCCGAGGTTGGCTTTTTCGTCGTGCCAGTAGGGCGTGTCATTGTCGCCGCGCACGGCGTTGTAGCGGTCGATACAGTCAAACCAGCGTTCCAGCACCGGGCGCAGGAATTCCAGCCGCGGATTGCTGATGATCATGCCTTGCATGGTGCTCTCCCTTGTTATTGTGATGTGCTCTCTGCAGTCAAAAAGCATGGCTCTTTGATATCACTGCTGGCAGTGTGGCACAAGATTGGCGTCAGTTAATTGATCGACGGCAGTTATTCGCCGCACAAGCCCCTCTTCAATTGACGCTCCACCCCCAACCCTCTAACCTTCGCGGCTTGTTTCAGGTGCTCTGTGGCGCATGTCGACAGAGTGAAACAGGGAAGCCGGTGAGGCGGGTCTTCAAGCGATGAACCCTCACGATCCCGGCGCTGCCCCCGCAACGGTAAATGAGTAAAAGCTGCGTCTGATGCCACTGCGTAAAAGCGGGAAGGCGCGCAGCCAGGCCAACGCCGCTCATGAGCCCGGAGACCGGCCTGATCCATCCAGCGGCATCACGGTGGGCGATGCCAGGCTTGTTGCCGTCTATTCTTGTGCCTGCCCGCCGTTATCCAGCCTCAACGGAGAGCTCCCCCATGACTGATTCCCCCGAACGCGACGAGCGCCACCTGGCGCGCATGCAGCGCAAAAAAGCCGTGATCGATGAGCGCATCGCCAATTCGCCAGACGAATGCGGCCTGGTGCTGGTGCTGACCGGCAACGGCAAAGGCAAAAGCAGCTCGGCGTTCGGTATGCTCGCCCGCGCCATGGGCCACGGCATGCAGTGCGGCGTGGTGCAGTTCATCAAGGGGCGCAACAGCACCGGTGAAGAGCTGTTCTTCCGCCGCTTCCCCGAGCAAGTGCGTTTTCATGTGATGGGCGAGGGCTTCACCTGGGAAACCCAGGACCGCCAACGCGACATCGCCGCCGCTGAGGCTGCGTGGGAAGTCTCCCGCGAACTGCTGCGTGATCCGTCGATCGGTCTGGTGGTGCTCGATGAACTGAACATCGCCCTCAAGCACGGTTACCTCGATCTGGATCAGGTACTCAGCGATCTGCAAGCGCGTCCGCCGATGCAGCACGTGATCGTCACCGGCCGCGCTGCCAAGCCGGAAATGCTCGAGATGGGCGACACCGTCACCGAAATGGGCATGATCAAGCACGCCTTCCAGGCCGGCATCAAAGCGCAGAAAGGCGTCGAACTTTGAATCAACCACGTCACTGCCCGGCGGTACTGATCGCCGCACCGGCTTCCGGTCAGGGCAAGACCACCGTCACCGCCGCGCTGGCCCGTCTGCATCGCAATCAGGGGCGCAAGGTTCGCGTATTCAAATGCGGCCCGGACTTTCTCGACCCGATGATCCTTGAGCGCGCCAGCGGTGCGCCGGTCTATCAACTGGACATGTGGATGGTCGGCGAGCAGGAAAGTCGTCGCCTGTTGTGGGAAGCCGCCGCGGAAGCCGATCTGATCCTGATCGAAGGCGTGATGGGTTTGTTTGACGGTACGCCGTCGAGCGCCGATCTGGCGCGGCATTTCGGTGTGCCGGTGCTCGGTGTGATTGACGGCACGGCCATGGCTCAGACCTTCGGCGCACTGGCCTTGGGTCTGGCGCGCTATCAGCCGGACCTGCCGTTTGCTGGCGTGCTGGCCAACCGCGTCGGCACCGTGCGTCATGCGCAATTGCTCGAAGGCAGCCTCACCGAAGGCCTGCGCTGGTACGGCGCATTGTCCCGGGAAACCGGGATCGAATTGCCAAGCCGCCATCTCGGTCTGGTGCAGGCCAGCGAACTCAATGACCTCGACCTGCGCCTCGACGCCGCCGCCGAAGCATTGGCCGGCACTTGCGAGGTAGCGCTGCCACCCGCCGTGGAGTTCGCCGCGCCAGCAATCGTTGAGACAGAAAAACTACTAGAAGGCGTACGAATTGCCGTCGCCCGCGACGAAGCCTTCGCTTTTACCTACGGCGCCAGTCTCGATCTGTTGCGGGCGATGGGCGCCGAGTTGAGTTTCTTCTCGCCGATCCGCGATACGCAATTGCCCGACGCCGACAGTCTGTATCTGCCAGGCGGTTATCCGGAATTGCACCACGTTGCCTTGTCGCAGAACGCCGACATGCTCAAAGCGATCCGCGCGCATCATGCGGCCGGCAAACCGCTGCTCGCCGAATGTGGCGGCATGCTGTACCTGCTCGACTCGCTGACCGATGTCGAAGGCACCCGCGCTGATTTGGTCGGCTTGTTGAGTGGCGACGCCGTGATGCAAAAGCGCCTCGCCGCACTGGCGCTGCAAGAGGTCGACCTGCCGGAAGGCATGCTGCGCGGCCACACCTATCACCATTCCCTGACCACCACCGAACTGACCCCGATTGCCCGTGGCCACAGCCCCAACGGCGGGCGCGGTGCCGAAGCGGTGTATCGGCAAGGCCGGATGACCGCGTCGTACGTGCATTTTTACTTCCCGTCGAATCCGTCGGCGATTGCCGCACTGTTGGTGCCATGACCGACAACGCCTTCACTGACGCCGAGCGCGAAGCGGTCTACCGCGCCATCGCCGAACGCCGCGACATGCGCCACTTCAGCGGCGGCACGGTCGAGCCTGAACTGTTGCGCCGTTTGCTTGAAGCCGCGCATCAGGCGCCGAGTGTCGGCCTGATGCAGCCGTGGCGCTTCATCCGTATCAGCGACCGCGCGCTACGGGGCCAGATCCAGAACCTTGTTGAAGAGGAGCGCGTGCGCACCGCCGAAGCCCTCGGCGAGCGCAGTGACGAATTCATGAAGCTCAAGGTCGAAGGCATCAACGACTGCGCCGAAGTGTTGGTCGCGGCGTTGATGGACGATCGCGAGCGGCATATTTTCGGTCGTCGCACGCTGCCGGAAATGGACATGGCGTCGTTGTCCTGCGCAATCCAGAATCTCTGGCTCGCCGCGCGTGCCGAAGGCCTGGGCATGGGCTGGGTGTCGCTGTTCGAGCCACAGGCGCTGGCCGATCTGCTGAAACTGCCGGCCGGGGCCAAGCCGCTGGCGGTGCTTTGCCTGGGGCCGGTCAAGGAATTCTATCCGGCGCCGATGCTGGTACTCGAAGGGTGGGCGCAGGCGCGTCCGCTCAATGAGCTGCTGTATGAAAATTTTTGGGGAGTGAGTCAATGAGTGTGGCGTTGTTGAGTGTCGCCGCGGTTGCGCTGGATGCGCTGCTGGGTGAACCGAAACGCTGGCATCCGCTGGTGGCGTTCGGCAATTTCGCCGGGCGCATCGAGCAACGTTTCAATAGCGCTGGTCGTGGCTGGCGCAGCCATGGTGTCACCGCGTGGGTGATCGCGGTGCTGCCGCTGACCCTGCTGGTCACGGCGTTTTCCTGGGCGCCGTATGTGGGCTGGGTCGTCGAGATTCTTGCGCTGTATTGCGCCCTCGGCATGCGCAGCCTGGGTGAGCACGTCGAGCCGGTGGCCAAGGCTTTGCGCGCCGATGATCTGGAGGAGGCGCGCAAGCGTGTGGGTTATCTGGTCAGCCGTCAGACCGATGAGCTGGACAGCACCGCCGTCGCCCGCGCCGCCACTGAATCGGTGCTGGAGAACGGCAGCGATGCGGTGTTCGCCGCGCTGTTCTGGTTTGCCGTGGCCGGTGCGCCGGGCGTGGTGCTCTATCGTCTGAGCAATACGCTCGACGCGATGTGGGGCTATCGCAACGAGCGCTTCGAGCGTTTCGGCTGGGCAGCGGCAAAAATCGACGACGTCCTCAACTACATTCCTGCACGGCTGGTGGCGTTGACCTACGCCTTGCTGGGCAAGACCCGACTGGCGTTGAAATGCTGGCGCACCCAGGCGCCGAAATGGGACAGCCCGAACGCCGGCCCGGTGATGGCCGCCGGGGCGGGTGCCTTGGGCGTCGAGCTGGGTGGCCCGGCGATTTACCACGGCGAGCTGCACGAGCGTCCGCAACTGGGCGAGGGCGTGCCGGCGGATGCCGATTCCATTGATCGCGGCTGGCAATTGGTCCAGCGCGGGGTATGGTTATGGCTGCTGATTCTCTGCGTGGGGGCTGAATTCTATGCTTGAGCACGGTGGCCGGTTGCGCAGGGCGGCGCTCGAATACGGCATCGCGGAAGAAGACTGGCTCGACCTGTCCACGGGTCTGGCGCCATGGCCGTTTCCGGTCCCGGAGATTCCGCTGCGGGCGTGGGCGCGCCTGCCGGAAAACGATGACGGTCTGGAGCAGGCCGCCTGCGATTATTACGGTGCCAGCCAGGTGCTGCCGGTGGCCGGTTCGCAGATGGCCATTCAACTGCTGCCGCGATTGCGTCGCGCCGGTAAGGTCGGCGTGCTCTCACCGTGTTATGCCGAGCATGCCGAAGCCTGGCGGCGCAGCGGCTATATCGTGCGCGAGGTGCTGGAGCAGGAAGTCGACTTCTTTCTCGACAGCCTCGACGTGTTGGTGGTGGTCAATCCGAACAATCCAACAGGTCTGAATCTGACCCCGGCACGTCTGCTCGACTGGCACGCACGGCTGGCCCAGCGCGGCGGCTGGCTGGTGGTCGACGAAGCGTTCATGGACAACACGCCGCAGCTGAGTCTCGCCCCGCATGCGCATCAGGTTGGGTTGATCGTGCTGCGCTCGTTCGGCAAGTTTTTCGGTCTGGCCGGTGTGCGGCTGGGCTTCGTGCTGGCCGAGCGCAAGTTGCTCAGGTTGCTGGCCGAACAGGTCGGCCCTTGGGCGGTCAGCGGACCGACGCGGGTGCTGGGTCAGGCCTGTTTGCGCGACACCGAAGGCCACACGCGTCAGCGGATTCGCAGCGACGAGGCCAGCGAACGGCTGGCTGCGTTGCTTGAGCGCCACGGCTTCAAACCGCAGAGCGGCTGCGCACTGTTTCAGTGGCTGATCACCGAACAGGCCGCCGCGTTGCACGAATTCATGGCCCGCCGCGGCATTCTTCTGCGCCTGTTCGCGCACAACAGCAGCCTGCGTTTCGGGCTGCCCGCCGATGCCGCCGACGATGCGCGCCTTGAGCAAGCCCTGCAAGCATTCGCCAAGCATTGCTCCATGGAAAAACCAGCATGACCACATTAATGGTGCAGGGCACCACCTCCGACGCCGGCAAAAGTACGCTGGTGACGGCGCTCTGCCGCTGGGCCACCCGCCAGGGCGTTGCCGTGGTGCCGTTCAAGCCGCAGAACATGGCGCTCAACAGCGCGGTGACTGCCGACGGCGGCGAGATCGGTCGCGCGCAAGCGGTGCAGGCCCAGGCGGCGTTTCTCGAACCGCACACCGACATGAACCCGGTGCTGCTCAAGCCCAACAGCGACACCGGCGCCCAGGTCATCATCCACGGCCGCGCGGTCACCAGCATGAACGCCGTCGCCTATCACGACTACAAAGCCATCGCCATGCAGGCCGTGCTCGCTTCCCACGAGCGCTTGAGCGCCGCCTATCCGCTGGTGATGGTCGAAGGTGCGGGCTCGCCAGCCGAGATCAATCTGCGCGCCGGCGACATCGCCAACATGGGCTTCGCCGAAGCGGTGGATTGCCCGGTGCTGCTGATCGCCGATATCAATCGTGGCGGCGTGTTTGCCCATCTGGTGGGCACGCTGGAACTGCTGTCGCCGAGCGAACAGGCGCGGGTCAAAGGCTTCATCATCAACCGTTTTCGCGGCGACATCGCCTTGCTGCAACCGGGCCTCGACTGGCTGGAACAGCGCACCGGCAAACCGGTGGTGGGCGTGCTGCCGTACGTGATGGACCTGCATCTGGAAGCCGAGGACGGCATCGACCAGCGCCAGACTGACAAGGCCGAGCAAGTCCTGAAAGTGGTGGTTCCGGTGCTGCCGCGCATCAGCAACCACACCGATTTCGATCCGCTGCGTCTGCATCCACAGGTGGATCTGCAATTCGTAGGGCCCGGACAAACAATTCCACCCGCCGACCTGATCATCCTGCCGGGCTCGAAAAGCGTGCGCAGTGACCTGGCGTATCTGCGCGCCAATGGTTGGGAATCGGCCATCCGCCGTCACCTTCGTTACGGCGGCAAGCTGTTGGGGATCTGCGGCGGTCTGCAAATGCTCGGCGAGCAGGTGCACGATCCGCTGGGCCTGGAAGGCGCGCCGGGCTCCAGCGCCGGTCTGGGGCTGCTGGCGTTCGAAACACAGCTCGAAGCCGAGAAACAATTGCGCAATGTGCGCGGGCGCCTGGCTCTGGAAGATGCCGAGGTCAGCGGTTATGAAATTCATGCCGGCGTGACCACGGGATCTGCGCTGAAAAATGCTGCCGTGCATCTGGACGATGGTCGTTGCGACGGCGCGCAAAGTTTCGACGGGCAGATTTTCGGCACTTACCTGCATGGCCTGTTCGAATCGCCGGCTGCCAGTGCCGCGCTGTTGCGCTGGGCCGGTCTGAACGATGTGCAGGAGGTGGATTACCACGGCTTGCGTGAACGCGATATCGAGCGGCTGGCGGATCTGGTGGAGAAGCACCTGGATACCGGGCTGTTACGTGAACTCTGTGGAATCTCCCCATGCTCCAGTTGATCCTCGGCGGCGCCCGCTCCGGCAAAAGTCGCCTGGCCGAAAAACTCGCCACTGACAGCGCACTGGCCGTCACTTACATCGCCACCAGTCAGCCACTGGACGGGGAGATGAATGAGCGCGTCGCCCATCATCGCGCCCGCCGTCCTGTCGAATGGGCGTTGATCGAAGAGCCGCTGGAACTGGCCCGTGTCCTGCGCGAAACCGCCAGCCCCGAACGTTGCCTGCTAGTGGATTGCCTGACGCTGTGGCTGACCAATCTGCTGATGCTCGACGACGCCGAACGCCTCGCCGCCGAACGCGAAGCCCTGCTCGAATGCCTGGCGTCGCTGCCGGGTGAAATCATTTTTGTCAGCAACGAGACCGGAATGGGTGTCGTGCCGCTGGGCGAATTGACTCGCCGCTACGTCGATGAAGCCGGTTGGCTGCATCAAGCTCTGGCCGAGCGTTGTCAGCGAGTCGTCCTGACGGTCGCCGGCCTGCCTCTGACTCTGAAAGGACCTGCGTTATGACCCAAGCCTGGTGGCTGAACCCGTGCAAATCGGTGGATACGGACGCCGTCGAAAACGCGGCGGCGCGTCAGCAGCAATTGACCAAACCCGCCGGCTCGCTCGGTCAGCTTGAATCGGTGGCGGTGCAACTGGCCGGATTGCAGGGCCAGGTCAAACCGACACTCGATCAGGTCTGGATTTCGATTTTTGCCGGTGACCACGGTGTTGTCGCCGAAGGGGTTTCCGCATTTCCGCAGGAGGTCACCGGGCAGATGCTGCTGAATTTCGTCAGCGGCGGCGCGGCGATCAGCGTGCTGGCGCGGCAACTCGGCGCGCAGCTGGAAGTAGTGGATCTGGGCACTGTGAACCCGTCGTTGAACTTGTCGGGCGTGCGTCACCTGAACATCGGCCCGGGCACAGCGAATTTCGCCAAGGGCGCGGCGATGACTCGGGCCCAGGGTGAACTCGCCTTGCAGGGCGGCCGTGACAGCGTGCTGCGCGCGAAGGCGGCGGGTGCGCAATTGTTCATCGGCGGCGAAATGGGCATCGGCAACACCACTGCCGCCAGTGCGCTGGCCTGTGCGCTGCTCGATTGCCCGGTGGCGCATTTGACCGGTCCTGGCACCGGGCTGAATGCCGAAGGCGTCAGCCACAAGGCGCAGGTGATCGAGCGGGCGCTGGCCCTGCACGCAGCACAGCGCGGCGATGCGTTGCAGACCCTGTTCAATCTCGGCGGCTTCGAGATTGCGGCTTTGGTCGGCGCGTATCTGGCCTGTGCGCAGGAAGGTGTGGCGGTTTTGGTGGACGGTTTTATCTGCACGGTCGCCGCGCTGGTGGCGGTGCGTCTGAATCCGGCTTGCCGTGAGTGGCTGCTGTTCGGTCACCGCGGTGCCGAGCCGGGCCATCGCCATGTGCTGGAAACCCTTGGCGCGGAGCCGCTGCTTGAACTGGGTCTGCGTCTGGGCGAGGGCAGTGGCGCGGCGCTGGCGGTGCCGTTGCTGCGTCTGGCCTGCGACCTGCACGGGCAGATGGCGACCTTCGCCGAAGCCGCCGTGGCGGACCGCCCGGCATGACCTTGCGTCTGGATCTGCTGCGCCACGGTGAAACCGAACTCGGCGGCGGCCTGCGCGGCAGCCTCGACGATGCGTTGACCGAAAAAGGCTGGGCGCAGATGCGCGAGGCGGTGAGCGGGCAGGGGCCGTGGGATCGGCTGGTCAGTTCGCCGTTGCAGCGTTGCGCGCGGTTTGCTGAAGAGTTGAGCGCGCAACGTGATCTGCCGGTGTCACTGGACAAGAATCTGCAAGAACTGCATTTCGGTGCCTGGGAAGGGCAGAGCGCGGCGGCGTTGATGGAAACCGATGCCGAGGGCCTGGGCTTGTTCTGGGCAGATCCCTATGCGTTTACCCCGCCGCAGGGTGAGCCGGTCAGCGACTTTTCGGCGCGGGTGCTGGCGGCGGTGATGCGACTGCACGCGGCGCACGCGGGTGAGCGGGTGTTGCTGGTCAGTCATGGCGGCGTCATGCGTCTGTTGCTGGCGCAGGCCCGTGGCTTGCCCCGTGAACAACTGCTGAATGTCGAAGTCGCTCACGGCGCGCTGTTTTCGCTGATCGTCGAGGCCGACGGTTCGCTCAGGGAAGTGCTCTGACATGTTGCCCCTGTGGATCGCCCTGCAATTTCTCAGCAGCCTGCCGATTCGTCTGCCGGGCATGCCGGCGCCTGAACAGCTCGGGCGCTCGTTGCTGTTTTATCCGCTGGTGGGCTTGCTGTTCGGCGTGATTCTCTGGGCGCTGAATATCGCATTGGCCGGCGCGCCATTGTTGCTGCACGCGGCGCTGTTGCTGACGGTGTGGGTGCTGCTCAGTGGCGCGCTGCACCTCGATGGGCTGGCGGACAGCGCTGACGCGTGGCTCGGCGGTTTCGGTGATCGCGAGCGCACGCTGACGATCATGAAGGATCCGCGCAGCGGGCCGATCGCGGTGGTGACGCTGGTGCTGGTGTTGCTGCTCAAGTTCGCCGCGTTGCTGGCCTTGATCGAACAACAGCAGGGCATGGCGTTGATCATCGTGCCGCTGATCGGGCGTGCGGCGCTGCTCGGACTGTTCCTCACCACGACTTATGTGCGGGCCGGTGGATTGGGGCAGGCGCTGGCCGATCATCTGCCACGCAAGAAGGGTTGGCAGGTGCTGGCGGTGAGTGCGGCAGCGTGCGTGGTGATCGCCGGGTTCAATGCTGTCGTGGCGTTGCTGCTGGCGGTCGTCGTGTTCATCTGGCTGCGGCATTTGATGGTGCGGCGACTGGGCGGAACCACCGGTGATACGGCCGGTGCGTTGCTGGAATTGCTGGAGATGTCAGTGCTGGTCGGGCTGGCCTTGTTTTGATAAGTAACTTTGATCTGTAACTTGATTTAACACAGTCGCGGGTATATACACGCATCATGCTTCCTTCTCAGTGTTTGTGCACCAACCTGCGACGCGCCGCGCGTGGCGTCAGCAGGCATTACGACGGCGCTCTCGACGGCTTCGGGATCAACGTTGCCCAGTATTCTTTGCTGTGCAACCTGCAGCGTCTGGATCAGCCGAGCATTTCCGAACTGGCCGAGGCGATGGGCCTTGATCGCAGCACCCTCGGGCGCAATCTGCGGGTGCTGGAAGGCGAGGGGCTGGTGGCGCTGGCCGAGGGCGAGGACATGCGCAACCGCATCGTCCGGCTCACCGAAACCGGTGCACAACGCCTGGCAGCAGCTTTGCCGGCCTGGGAAGCGGCGCAACAGCGGTTGATCGACCGACTGGGTGCCGAGAAGCGTGAAACCTTGCTGCGGCTGTTGGATGAACTGGCCTGAGGGCCGGTTTTTTCCGAATCTAAGCGGGTATATACCCGCGACTGGAGAATAACAATGAGTTCGATGTGGCGTACGTGCGGTTGGGTGTTGCTGGGGAGTGCGCTGATTCTGGCGTTGTCGTTGGGCGTGCGGCACGGTTTCGGGCTGTTTCTGTCGCCGATGAGTGCCCAGTTCGGCTGGGGCCGTGAAGTGTTCGCCTTTGCCATCGCCTTGCAGAATCTGATCTGGGGCCTGGCGCAACCGTTCACCGGCGCACTGGCCGACCGCTTCGGCGCGGCAAAAGTGGTGCTGATCGGCGGTGTGCTCTACGCCTTGGGCCTGGTGTTTATGGGGCTGTCGGAAACGGCGTTGGGTCTGTCCCTGAGCGCCGGCTTGCTGATCGGCATCGGTCTGTCCGGCACCTCGTTCTCGGTCATCCTCGGCGTGGTCGGCCGCGCTGTGCCGCCGGAGAAACGCAGCATGGGCATGGGCATCGCCAGTGCTGCCGGTTCTTTCGGCCAGTTCGCCATGCTGCCGGGTACCCTCGGGCTGATCGGCTGGCTCGGCTGGTCGGCGGCGTTGCTGGTGCTGGGCTTGCTGGTGGCGCTGATCGTGCCGCTGGTGAGCATGCTCAAGGACAAGCCGCTGCCGGTGCTCGGCCATGAACAAACCCTGTCCGAAGCCCTGCGCGAGGCGTGTTCGCACTCCGGGTTCTGGCTGCTTGCGTTCGGCTTCTTCGTCTGCGGATTTCAGGTGGTGTTCATCGGCGTGCACTTGCCTGCGTATCTGGTCGATCAGCATCTGCCGGTGAGTGTCGGCACCACCGTGCTGGCGTTGATCGGTCTGTTCAACATCTTCGGTACTTACACCGCCGGTTGGCTCGGTGGGCGCATGTCTAAACCGCGTCTGCTGACCGGACTTTATCTGCTGCGCGCCGTGGTGATCGTGCTGTTCCTGTGGCTGCCGGTGACGACGACCTCGGCCTATCTGTTCGGCATGGCCATGGGCTTCCTGTGGCTGTCGACGGTGCCGTTGACCAACGGTACGGTGGCAACCTTGTTTGGCGTGCGAAACCTGTCCATGCTCGGCGGTATCGTGTTCCTGTTCCATCAGTTGGGGTCGTTCCTCGGTGGCTGGCTGGGCGGGGTGGTGTATGACCGGACCGGGAGTTATGACTTGATCTGGCAAGTAGCGATTCTTTTGAGCCTGTTGGCGGCAGCGCTGAACTGGCCGGTGCGCGAGCGTCCGGTCGAGCGCCTGCAACCGCGTGCGAGCGCTGCATGAACCGTTTCTGGCCGCAGATCGTCGTCACCGCACTCGGCGCCGCGTTGCTGGTGCTGGTGTGGTGGGGCTGGCATCAGGGCGGGCTGGCGCTGATGCAGTTGGGCATGGGTGCTTGCTAGACCGGCGGGAGGGCGAGTAACGTCGAGGTCTGACGATTGCTCAAGGATGCCCGACATGCTCAAGCGCTGGTGTGCTGTTCCCGCGTTGCTGATGGCGTTGACCGGACTGGCCCAGGCCGCGGACTGTCCGGATCTGTTGCGAGGTTCGTTGCCCAAGTTGCGGGCCAAGGAATCCATCGACCTGTGTCAGCGCTACGCCGACAAACCGCTGGTGGTGATCAACACGGCCAGCTTCTGTGGTTTCGCGCCGCAGTTCGAGGGCCTGGAAGCGCTCAATCAGCGCTACAAGGCCCAAGGCCTGGAAATGCTCGGCGTGCCCTCCAATGACTTCAAGCAGGAGTCCAAGGACAGCGCCGAGACCGCCAAGGTCTGCTACGCCAACTACGGCGTGACGTTTACCATGACCGAGCCACAGAAGGTCCGGGGTGACGATGCGACTCACCTGTTCCAGGTGCTGGCTAAACAGAGCAGCGCACCGAAGTGGAATTTCTACAAATACGTCATCGACCGCCAGGGCAAGGTGATCGCCAATTTCTCCAGCCTGACCAAACCGGATGATCCGGAATTTCTCGCAGCCATCGAGAAAGCCATTGCCTCCCAGCCGCTGAAACCCTGATCGACGCCCATCAAAAAGCCCCGCCTCTGTGAAGAGAGCGGGGCTTTTTAATGGGCGAGGCCTCAAATGGTAAGGAGCTCAGCCTCGCCGTACAGCATCAGAAGCGGTAGGTTGCGCCGACACCGAAGCCATTTGCCGAGTTTTCATACTGGGAGTTGTAGGTCTGGCCGCGATCGTTTTCGTTGCGGATGTTGACCTTCTCTTCCTTCAGGTACGAGTAGGCAACGTCGATGGTCAGGTCTTCGGTCGGGCTCCAGCCGGCACCGATGCTGAAGATAGTCCGGTCGCCGGTCGGGATGCGTGGCGAACGGTCGACGTTGTTGGTCGGCGACTCGTCGAAGGTCAGACCGGTACGCAGTACCCATTCCTTGTTCAGCTGGTAGGACGTACCGATGGCGTAAGCCCAGGTGTCATGCCAGTTCTGTTCTTCGGTGATCTCGCCGAACTGGCCAGCCAGCAGCGGCTGAACGCCGGAGTTCTTGACGGTGATCTTTTCCAGCTGGCTCCAGCGAGTCCAGGTGGTACCGGCGTAGACGTTCCAGCGATCGTTGATCGCCTGAGTGACCGAGAGGTCCACGGATTCAGGCGTGGTGATCTTCAGCGAAGCATCATACTTCTGGTTCGGGCTCAGGCCGATCGCGCCCAGCACACCGTAGTTGACCTTGGTGTTGCCTTCGAGCTTGTAGTCGACTTTCGAGTGGTAGGTCAGACCCAGGCGAGTACTGTCGGTAGCCTGTACCAGCACCCCGATGTTGTAGCCCAGTGCGGTGTCGTCACCCTTGATCTTGACCTTGCCGTCCGGCGCAGCCTGAGTGATCGACAGGTTGGATTCCAGCGAGCCGTCGATACGGTTGATGGTCGGGCCGAAACCGATCGACACGACATCGTTGAACTTGTAGCTGACGGTTGGCTGGAAGGTGATGATCTTGACTTCGGACTTGCTGCCGAAGTAACGGCCGGCGAAGCCGTTTTCATAGTCGGTGATCAGGCCGAAGGGTACGTACACACCCAGACCGAATGCCCAATGCTCGTCGATCGGCTTGACGTAGTAGCCCATAGGTACGGAGGTGAAGGGCACCATGTCGCCTTTGTTGCTGCCGCCGTTCGGGCTGGAGCTGGCGTCGCTGATATCGGTTTTTGCGTCGAGGAATGCAACACCGCCAGTGACTTGTTCGCGCGTGATGCGCGACATGCCGGCAGGGTTGCCGTAAACAGTGCTTGCGTCGTCGGCAGAAGAAGATCGCCCGGCGTACCCAGTCCCCATCCCGCTGATGCTGTGTTCGTTGATGGCAAAGCCAGCTGCGAAGATCTGGGTGGATGCCACGGTTACGGCAAGGCTAAGGGTGGTTTTGAGCATGACTTTTTTCATTATTAGAACTCCTGGTGATCACCGGGGCGAAAATTACCAACATTTTCGTCCCAGCGCTATAGTCCGTATGCCTTGAGTTAGAGCGGTTTTGTAGGACAATCCGACCAGATTCGCGACCCGTTGGGCGATGTTGTGAAACCGGCGGGTCAGTAAGCGACCTGATTCAGCGGTGAAACACAGGTTTGCCAGGCGCAGGTGAAATCGCGCAGACGACCTTGAGGCTGGAAAGTCTGACGCCAGATGCGCGCCATGCCCAGCAGATCGTCCGGCTCGGGGAGGATGGGGTTTTGTTCTTCCACCAGAAGCCATGCAATGGCCGTGGCGTAACGCAGGTTGACCGTCAGTTCGAGGTGCGGCCCGCTGAGAAATGCATGTTGGCTGGCGAGGCCGCGAACCAGGCTGGCGCGTTCCGGGTCCAGCGCCAGGTAATGGTCCCAGAGGGCCTGGTGACGATGTTCGGCAATCCGGTACAGGCCGTGGCCACGGCGGTCATGCAGGGCGGAACCGAGGGCGGACTGGCTGGCGGCAATGCCCAGCAGAAGGGATTCGGCAGTTGCGCAGTGGCGTCCCAGGTAGATCAGCGTAGGACGGATCACGTAGCGGCACAGTTCGCTGGCAGCGATACCCATAAAACCCTCGGATCTTGTTATCGGGCGGCGAGACCTGAAGGGGAGCTTGGCAGCTGTGGATCGACTCAGGCTCGCCGGAAGCGGATCACGCCGCTTGAGTTGAAGTGTAGTGTCATATTCGCGACGTAAAGGCCTGTTTTTAAAATATTTCCGGCGACGCGTTATAACCGTTATATCGGTTAGTGATTAGGCAGAAATTGGCAAAAGTGAAACATCGGGCAATAAAAAGCCCCGCATTTTCAGCGGGGCTTTTGCTTTTGCAGCCATTTCGGCCTCTCAGGCGATCAATGCCTGACGGGTGCGATCAATCACGGCCTGCAGCGGTTCGGCGCTGGAGTATTGATCGGGGTACAGACGCTCGCTGTGGCGGGCGATCCCGTGTTCATTGACCACGGTGAAGCTGAAGCAGCCTTTGCGAGCGGCCATGATCAGGCAGTTCATTGGGGCAAAAGCGTTGGTTAGGGTGCGAATGGCATCCTGAGTCTGGATTTGAGTCGACATAGTTATTAGGTGTTCCTACAAATGACACGGATAAGAACCGTGCAACGTTAAAACGTTCCAGTAACGTCAACCACCATTGGTCGAACGAAGAACCCGACTGGAACAAGGCAGCCAGTTCGAGCGCTATAAAAGTTGGCGCGCTTGGGCTGGCAGGTAGGTACTTAGGAGGACAGGCAACACATCGAGGGCAGAGGTTCTGGGCCCTTGGTGAAGATCCTGATCAATTTGCAGGTTGGTTCGGTCAGAGTAAGTGGTCTTCGCAACACCCTTTGCATTCGATTCAAAGGCGGTGTCGTCGCAAGATTTACCTGGAAACCATCGAGGGGTCGATCCCGCTTTTTCCGGTGAAGACTTCTGTGAGAGAAACTTGACCGTGGGGGTGTGTTCGACCGGAATTGACTTTCAGCTTGGTACTAACGCCGCGGATACTAACGGAACGGTCTGAAGAAGGCAAACCCGATCATCAAAAAAATCCCGGGCGCGGTGCCAGGACTCCGCGCGTGCCCCGATCTGACTCGCTAAACGACCGTCGGTCGCCACTACCCGACAGATGCGAACGCTCGGCGCAGGGGCTTATCCCCAGCCCGAATGCCAAAACGACCCGAAAAGGCGCATCGATATAACCGCGTAACAGGTACTTGTGCACATTAGTTGCGCAGACTGTAACGGCGCTGTCACAACAATCCTGACCCCGATGGCTGCCTGCATCGAAAGTTTAAGTCAATGAAAAACATCGCTTTTTTTAACTGGTGAAAAAATCGTCAGTTTGACTGCGAGCCCCGTTCCACAAGGCTTTGCGGCGACTGGAGGGCGGTTGTCCACTGAGTTATCCACAGCTTCTGTGGATTGTCCCGAGCGCTTGCTCTAGCACGGGCGTGCCGGGTTTTTTTCGACTTTACCTGTGCGAAAAAAAGAGTAGAGTGGCGCGCCTTCCGATCTGTCCCACAGTGCTTTATGAAGTTTCGTTCAGCTCCAGAATCTGTTACCTCCCAACTCCCTCGTGTTACCGCTCCCAAGCGATTTTCCGTGCGCGTGGCCGAATGGCTGCTCGACAGCCCGCGTCTTGGCGACAGCCAGAATGCCAAGCACCTCGCCGGCCGCCTGCTCAAGCAACCGGCCCGGGAAGGGGTGGTCGCCGCGCAAAGTCGTCTCGGTCAGTTGATGTGCCGCGAGTGCGGCAATGCCCGGGATCGCCGGATCGGCCAGGACCTGCTGCGCCAGGCCGCCCGCGCCGGTGACCGACGCGCGCAACAGGAACTCGGCCTGATCGAAGACTGAGCTGTCCAAGACCAGACGCCTTGGTTAACCTTCAGGCTTTATCGGATCGGCGGGAATCACTATGGCGATGGACTTGACCAGCATCCTGCTGGGGCTGGCAGGCGCGGCCGTGCCGCTGCTGGCGCTGGCCTGGCAACTGCAACGCCGGGCCAGTCAGAACCAGTCTGAAGTCGCCTTGCTCGAAGAGCGGCTGGCCATGGCACAAATGGCCCAAGACGGCCTCACTGCTCAACTTGAAGCCTGCCGCGATGAAATCGCCGATCTCGGCCAGGCCAACGCCTCCAAACAAGCTGATCTCGCGGCCGTGCGCCGGGAAGTCGAGCTGTTGCAGATCGAGCGCGATGATGCCCGTGACGCTGCCCATGCCTGGAACCTCGAACGCGCCAACAAAGAAGCCGAGTTACGGCGCCTGGACGCCCAAGCGGCTTCGCTGAATGCCGAATTGCGCGAGCAACAGGAAAGCCATCAACAACGCCTGGATGACCTGCAAGGTTCCCGTGACGAGCTGCGCGCACAGTTCGCCGAACTGGCCGGCAAGATCTTCGATGAGCGCGAACAACGCTTCGCCGAAACCAGCCAGCAGCGCCTCGGCCAATTGCTTGATCCTTTGAAGGAACGCATCCAGTCGTTCGAAAAACGCGTCGAGGAAAGCTATCAGGCCGAAGCCCGCGAGCGTTTTTCGCTGGCCAAGGAGCTGGAGCGTTTGCAGCAACTGAACCTGCGCCTCAGCGACGAAGCGACCAACCTGACCCGCGCCCTGAAGGGCCAGAAGACTCAGGGCAACTGGGGCGAGCTGATTCTCGAGCGTGTGCTTGAGCATGCCGGGCTGGAGAAGGGCCGCGAGTACCAGACCCAGGTCAATCTCAAGGGCCCGGACGGCGAGCGTTTCCAGCCGGACGTGATCATTTATCTGCCGGGCGACAAGCAGGTGGTGGTCGACTCCAAGGTGAGCCTCACCGCGTATCAGCAATACGTCGCGGCGGACGACGATGCCATCGGCCAGATCGCCATGAAGCAGCACGTGCTGTCCTTGCGCAGCCACGTCAAAGGCCTGGCCGGCAAGGATTACAAACGTCTGGAAGGTTTGCACAGTCTCGATTTCGTCTTGCTGTTCGTGCCCATCGAAGCGGCGTTTTCCGCCGCGTTGCAGGCCGAGCCGACGCTGTTTCAGGAGGCCTTCGACCGCAACATCGTGATCGTCAGCCCGACCACGCTGCTGGCCACTTTGCGAGTCATCGACAGCCTGTGGAAGCAGGAGCGCCAGAGCCAGAACGCCCGGGAAATCGCCGAGCGCGCCGGTTGGCTTTACGACAAGTTCGTGCTGTTCATTCAGGATCTGGACGAAGTCGGCAATCGCTTGCAGCAACTGGACAAGGCCTACAGCGCGGCGCGCAACAAGCTGACGGAAGGGCGGGGCAACCTGGTCAGCCGCAGCGAACAGCTCAAGCTGCTCGGCGCGCGGGCCAGCAAAAGCCTGCCCGCAGACCTGCTGGAGCGCGCAATGACCGATGCCGACGGCCTGGTCGAACTGCCTGAATAAGCCGCTCTGCTAGAGCGGCAAATAGCGACTCAACAACGCCCGCAACGCCGCCGGTTTCACCGGTTTGGCCAGGTAATCCAGCCCCGCTGCGTGAACCTGGGCCACGGTTTCCGGATGCCCGTCGGCGCTGATCACCACGCCGGGCACCGGTTCGCCCAGCCTTGTGCGCAACCAGGCCATCAGATCGGTGCCGGTTTCGCCGTGATCAAGGTGATAGTCCACCAATGCCAATTGTGGCCGCACGCCGTCGTCGAGCAGTGCCGCACATTCTTCGCGGTTGCGTGCGGTCCAGACCTGGCAGCCCCAGCGCGTGAGCAGGCTGTTCATGCCGATCAGAATGCTGTCTTCGTTGTCGATGCACAGCACCTGCGCGCCGCTGTGCAATTTGCCATTGATTTCCACCGCCGCCGCCGGCTGTACCGTCTGCGCTTTGGCCAACGGTACGCGGACACTGAACACGCTGCCGCGCCCCGGCCATGAGCGCACGCGCAAGGTATGGCCGAGCACGCGGCAGAGACCATCGGCGATCGCCAGACCCAGGCCCAGACCTTTTTCGGCGCGGGTCTGGTGGCTGTCGAGGCGTTTGAATTCCTCGAAGATCACTTGCTGTTTGTCCTCCGGAATCCCCGGCCCGCGATCCCACACTTCCAGACAGATTTCGCCTTTTCGCCGACGAACGCCCAGCAGTACCGGGCCTTTTGCGTAGCGGAATGCGTTGGTGAGGAAGTTCTGCAGAATGCGCCGCAGCAGTTTGATGTCGCTGTCGATGCGTAACTGACTTCCGCGTACCCGGAAGCTCAAGCCCTGTTCCTGGGCGAGCGCCTTGAACTCCGCACCGAGAATATCGAACAGCTCATTGACCGCGAACGGCTTGCGATCCGGGTTGATCTTGCCGTTTTCCAGACGGGAAATGTCCAGCAGGTCGCTGATCAGGTCTTCGGCCGAACGCAGCGAGCTGTCCAGATGCTGCACCAGTTTCTGCGCTTCGCCGCTCAGGCCGTCGTCCTGATGGGAGAGGGCGGCGGAGAACAGCCGCGCCGCATTCAACGGCTGCATCAAGTCGTGGCTGACGGCGGCGAGAAAGCGAGTCTTGGACTGGTTGGCTGCCTCGGCATTGCCCTTGGCTTCGGTCAATGCGACGTTGAGTTGCGACAGTTCCTGGGTCCGTTCGCTGACCCGTTGCTCCAGCCCTTCGTTAGCTTCGGTCAAGGCCTGCTCGGCTTCGCGGAACGCGGTGATGTCGGTGAAACTCATGACGAAACCGCCGCCGGGCATCGGGTTGCCGATCAGCTCGATCACCCGGCCGTTGGGGAACAGCCGCTCAGACGTGTGGGCGCGGCCCTGACGCATCCAGTGCAGGCGCCGGGCGACATGGACTTCTGCTTCACCGGGGCCGCACAAACCACGCTCGGCGTTGTGGCGAATGATGTCGGCAATCGGTCGGCCAACGCTGATCAAACCGTCCGGATAGTTGAACAGTTCCAGATAGCGCCGGTTCCAGGCCACCAGTTTCAGCGACTGGTCGACCACGCTGATGCCTTGGGTAATGTTTTCGATGGCGCCTTGCAGCAGCGCACGGTTGAACTGCAGCACTTCCGAGGCTTCGTCGGCGATCCGGACGACGTCCTCCAACTGCATTTCCCGACCTTCGATGGCGGCTTTTACTACAGCTCGCGTCGAAGAGGCGCCAAGGACACCGGCCAGTAATCGCTCGGTGTGGGCGATCCATTCGCCGTCAGCGTTCTGATTCGGGTTGAAGCCTTTGCCCTGGCGATAGGCAAAGCGGATGAAGCTCTGCCGCGCGCGTTCTTCACCGACAAACCGCGCGGCCAGTTGCAGCAAGTCATCAATCTGCACCGCCAGCATCGAGCGGGCGCTCGGCCGTGCGCTGATCTCCTGACCGATAAAACGTCCGGCCTGCCAGTGCTCCGACACCCGGGTGCGCGACAGCACAGATACCCAGGCAAACAACGTGAAGTTGCCCGCCAGCGACAGCACCACGCCTTGGGTCAGCGGGGTGATCGGCAGGTTCAGCGGGTTGCTGTGCAGCCAGGCGAGCCCGGGGAAACTGTCCAGCGACCAGCCGAGGCTGCGCGCAGCGATCGGCAGGATCAGGGTGTAGAACCACAGGAACGTGCCGGCGGCGAGGCCGGCGAACACGCCGCGGCGGTTGGCCTGTTTCCAGTACAGCGCGCCGAGCATCGCCGGGGCCAGTTGAGTGACCGCCGCGAAAGCGATCTGGCCGATGGTTGCCAGGCTCGCGGTCGATCCGAGCAAGCGGTAGCTGACGTAAGCCAGCAACAGAATCACCACGATGCTGACCCGGCGCACCGAGAGCATCCACTGGCGGAAAACTTCGAACGGCCGCTCGGCATTGTTGCGGCGCAGCAGCCACGGCAACAGCATGTCGTTGGAGACCATGGTCGACAGCGCCACACTCGCCACGATCACCATGCCGGTGGCGGCCGATGCACCGCCGATAAACGCCAGCATCGCCAGCGCCGGGTGAGCCTGGGCCAATGGCAGGCTGATAACGAAAGAGTCGGGGATGACCGAGCTGGGCAGCATCATCTGACCGGCCAGGGCGATCGGGACGACAAACAACGCGGCCAGTGCGAGGTAGGCCGGGAACACCCATTTGGCCAGGCGCAGATCCTGCGGGTCGATGTTCTCGACCACCGTCACGTGGAACTGCCGGGGCAGGCAGATGATCGCCATCATCGCCACGCCGGTCTGCACCACCATCGACGGCCAGTTGATGGTTTCTTTCCAGTATTCCTCAAGGCGCGGGGCGAGCATCGCCTGATTGAACAGGTCGTCGAAGCCGTCATACAGCCCGTAGGTGACGAAGGCGCCGACGGCGAGGAAGGCGAACAGTTTGACCAGCGACTCGAAAGCAATCGCCAGCACCATGCCCCGGTGGTGCTCGGTGGCATCGAGGTTGCGCGTACCGAAAACGATGGTGAACAGCGCCAGCACCAGTGACACGATCAGCGCCGTGTCCTGGGCGCGGGTGCCCATGGCGTCGGCGCCGGCACCGATCAGCAGGTTTACGCCGAGGACAATGCCTTTGAGTTGCAAGGCTATATAAGGGAGAACGCCGACCAGACAGATCAGCGCGACGACCACCGCCAACGACTGGGATTTACCGTACCGGGCGGCGATGAAGTCGGCGATGGAGGTGATGTTCTCCTGTTTGCTGATCATCACCATCTTCTGCAGCACCCACGGCGCACCGAGCAGCAGCAGGATCGGCCCCAGGTAGATCGGCAGGAACGACCACAGCTGTTCGGCCGCCTGACCGACCGCGCCGAAAAACGTCCAGCTGGTGCAGTAGACCGCCAGCGACAGGCTGTACACCCAGGCGCGCACCCGTGGCGGCAGCGGTGCGCTGCGACGGTCGCCGTAGAAGGCGATGGCGAACATGATGGCCATATAGGCCAGGGCGACGGCGGCGATCAGCCCGGTGGACAACGACATGGAACACTCCCGACAGAAAACGACCGGACTCGCGCCCGGTCAGACAGTCTCGCACGGGCGCGACGGTTAGTCAGTGTCGACCAAGGTCGTGGCGCGGCGGGGTGTCGCAGGAACAGAACCGGGCAGTTCTGGGGTCAGTCCGGTTTGAGCGCGATGTCGATCAAGCGGTGCAGTTCTTCGACTTCCAGCGGCGCTGCCGAAAACAGAATGCGGAACACCACCGGGGACACCACCAGATTGATCAGACGATCCACGCTCGGCGCCGTTTCCTTGGGGTGGCGCTCGATGATGGTCTGGAGTTGCGCGCCGATGATCGTTACGCAATAGCCCGGCGTCGCGCTCGCCTGCACGTCGCGCATCATGTTGCGTCCGGGCTCCGAACTCATTTCGTCGAGATACTGTTCGGCCCATGCACGGATGTCGCTACGCAGGCTGCCGGTTTCAGCCGGCTCGCTGTCGGGACGCATGCGGGCGAGGGCGACGTCGGCCAGCAAGGCGGCCAGATCTCCCCAACGCCGATAAATCGTCGACGGCGTCACGCCGGCCCGCGCCGCGATTTGCGGGACGGTCACCGTTGAGCGCTCCTGTTCTTGCAGAAGCGCGCGGACTGCCGAATGAATCGACTCCTGCACCCGGGCGCTGCGACCGCCAGGGCGTAAACCTTCTTTAATAGCCATGCGGCAGACCTTAACACAAAGAATTTGCTTTAAGCGCAAGCCGAGAGCACACTCCGCAAAAGCAAAAAATTAGCTTTTGCGGAGTGTGCCCATGACCAGCCTTGCTTCCCATCGTTCCAGCCTGTGGTTTCTGGCGATCACCTTACTGAGTTTTCTCGCCGCTTCCACTGCGCCGACGCCGTTGTATCACCTGTATCAGGATCAGCTGCATTTCTCGGCAGCGGTACTGACCCTGATTTTCGGCGTCTATGCGTTGAGCCTACTGGCCGCATTGCTGACGGTCGGTTCGCTGTCGGATCACCTGGGACGCAAACCGGTGATCTTCACCGCCGTGACGCTCAATGCGCTGGCAATGCTGCTGTTTATCTACGCCGACAGCGTGGGCTGGCTGATCAGCGCGCGAGTGCTGCAAGGTTTCGCCACCGGCATGGCCACCGCGGTGTTGAGCGCGACGCTGCTGGACACTGATCGCCAGCAAGGGCCGTTGATCAACAGCGTTGCGCCGTTGCTGGGCATGGCTTTAGGCGGCATGGGCTGCGGCTTGCTGGCCGAGTTCGCCCCGGCGCCGTTGCAGTTGACCTATTGGTTGCTGCTCGCGCTGTTTGTGTTGCAGGGCATCTATGTTTGGCGCCTGCCGGAAAGCGTCTC
This sequence comes from Pseudomonas sp. GW456-12-10-14-LB2, assembly GCF_002884345.1. Lineage (NCBI taxonomy): Bacteria > Pseudomonadati > Pseudomonadota > Gammaproteobacteria > Pseudomonadales > Pseudomonadaceae > Pseudomonas > Pseudomonas sp. GW456-12-10-14-LB2. Next base: position 16,120 of record NZ_POHV01000037.1, on the reverse strand, counting down.
GCCGCAGGCCGGGGCATGGGCCTCGTTGCGGCCGACCCTGCATGTGCCGGTGCAGGCGCGTTCGACGCTGTGGCGAGTCTTGCCGCTGAACACCGCGACCTGGGCGCTCGGCGGTTTTTATGCCTCGCTGGCACCGTCGCTGGTGCGCACGGCCACCGGTTCCACCTCCAACCTGATCGGCGGCGCGACCGTGGCGGCGCTGACCGTGACCGGTGCATTGATGATCTACACCTTGCGCAATCGTCCTGCCTCCCGCGCGCTACAACTTGGGGCGAGTCTGCTGCCGGCCGGTATCGTGCTGATTCTGTTGGGCGTGCACAGCGCCAGTCTGTCGCTGTTCTTCTTCGGCACGCTGGTGGCCGGTTGTGGCTTTGGCTCGGGTTTCCTCGGAACGGTACGCAGTCTGGTGCCGCTGGCATTGCCTCATGAACGCGCCGGTTTGATGTCGGCGTTCTATGTGTTGAGTTACCTGGCGTTCTGCCTGCCGGCGTTGCTGGCCGGACATTTCACCCACAGCGTGGGCCTGCTGACCACCACCGATGTGTATGGCGCGGTGCTGATTGTGCTGGCGGTCGGTGCGCTGCTGATGAGTTTCCGGGCGCAAGCGGCCAAGACTTGCAGCGCTCCATAAGCCCGTCAGATTCGGTTAGCCTTGGCCAGCCCATTCTTCTCACGGATCGACGCATGAAGATCATCCGCAGCAAGACCTTCACCGCCGAGCGCGCCTGGGGCGCGCTCGACATCGCCAACATGAACGGCATCACCACGCGCCTGCACTGGACCGACCAGCCCTACAAATGGCACGTCAATGACGGTGAAGAAGTGTTCGTGGTGCTCGATGGTCAGGTGCTCATGCGCTATCGCGAAGAAGGTGAGGAGAAGCAGGCCTTGCTTGATGTTGGCGACATCTTCTTCGCGTCCATCGGCACAGAACACGTCGCTCATCCTCAGGGTGCGGCTCGGATTCTGGTGATCGAAACCGAAGGCAGTGTCTGACTGCATATCTACAAAACAGATAACAGTTAGAGATATTACCCGTTATATAGATATTCGATTCGGTTCTACCATGATCTCAACCTCACCTGAGGACAGGAGTTCATGATGATTTGCCCCAACAGCGTCAAACCCGGTATCAAGCCATTCAGCCAGCTTCAGCACCCGCTTGAAGTGATCCGCCAATTCACCCCGAACTGGTTCGCCGCCACTATGGGCACCGGTGTGCTGGCGTTGGCGCTGGCGCAATTGCCGGTGTCCATTCCCGGCCTGCACGCCGTGGCCGAAGGGCTGTGGTTGTTCAACATTCTGTTGTTCGTGCTGTTTACCGTTGCCTACGCCGCCCGCTGGATTCTGTTCTTCGACGAGGCGCGGCGGATCTTCGGCCACTCCACGGTTTCGATGTTCTTCGGCACCATTCCCATGGGCCTGGCGACCATCATCAACGGCTTTCTGCTGTTCGGTCTGCCGCGCTGGGGTGAGGGCGTCATTCATCTCGTCGAAGTACTGTGGTGGCTGGACGTGGCGATGTCGCTGGCCTGCGGCGTGCTGATTCCCTACATGATGTTTACCCGTCAGGAACACAGCATCGATCAGATGACCGCCGTCTGGCTGCTGCCGGTGGTGGCCGCGGAAGTGGCGGCGGCCAGTGGTGGACTGCTCGCGCCGCATCTCGCCGATGCCCATTCGCAACTGGTGGTGCTGGTGACCAGCTACGTGCTCTGGGCCTTTTCTCTGCCGGTGGCGTTCAGCATCCTGACCATCCTCTTGCTGCGCATGGCCTTGCACAAACTGCCCCACGAAAACATGGCGGCGTCGAGCTGGCTGGCTCTCGGCCCGATCGGCACCGGAGCCTTGGGCATGTTGCTGCTGGGCGGCGATGCCCCGGCGATCTTCGCGGCCAACGGTCTGCCAGGCATCGGCGAAATGGCTTCGGGCCTGGGCCTTGTCGCCGGGATCACGCTGTGGGGCTTCGGTCTGTGGTGGATGTTGATGGCGCTGTTGATCACCGTGCGTTATCTGCGTGACGGCATCCCGTTCAACCTTGGCTGGTGGGGCTTCACCTTCCCGTTGGGCGTCTATTCGCTGGCAACCCTGAAACTGGGCAGCACCTTGCACCTGACTTTCTTCAGTGTGGTCGGTTGTGTACTGGTGGCGTTGCTGGCGGTGATGTGGCTGATCGTCGGTAAACGTACGCTGCAAGGTGCATGGCGCGGCGAGCTGTTTGTTTCACCGTGCATTGCAGGTTTGAAGAAATAACCTGCAAAGATTAGGTAATGTGTGGCCTGGATCGCGGTTCGAGATTCTTATAAGCGTAGCCAGGCCACTCGCTACCTTCTCTTTCCAAAAACAACAGGGTCACACGGAAGATGAGTCACCCCTCACAGTTCAACCTGCTGCGCACCCGGCGCTTCCTGCCGTTCTTCATTACCCAGTCGCTGGGCGCGTTCAACGATAACGTGTTCAAGCAGTCGCTGATCCTCGCCATTCTCTATCGGCTGACCATCGAAGGTGACCGCTCGATCTGGGTCAACCTGTGTGCGCTGCTGTTTATTCTGCCGTTCTTTCTGTTCTCGGCGCTGGCCGGGCAGTTCGGGGAAAAATTCGCCAAGGACGCGTTGATCCGTCTGATCAAGCTGGCAGAAATCGCCATCATGGCCGTGGGATCCGTCGGCTTCCTGTTCGATCACCTGTCGCTGATGCTGGTGGCGCTGTTCGCCATGGGCACGCACTCGGCGCTGTTCGGGCCGGTGAAATATTCGATCCTGCCGCAGGCCTTGCGCGACGATGAACTGGTCGGCGGCAACGGGCTGGTGGAGATGGGCACGTTCCTGGCGATCCTGGCCGGGACCATCGGTGCCGGAGTGATGATGTCGTCGGCCAATTACGCGCCGGTGGTGTCCGCCGCGATTGTCGGCATCGCCGTGCTGGGCTATCTGGCCAGTCGCAGCATTCCCCGCGCCGCGGCGGCCACCCCGGAGATGCGCCTGAACTGGAACATCTTCAGTCAGTCCTGGGCGACCTTGAAACTGGGCCTGGGGCAGACGCCAGCGGTGTCGCGCTCGATTGTCGGCAACTCGTGGTTCTGGTTCGTCGGGGCGATTTATCTGACGCAGATCCCGGCTTACGCCAAGGAGTGGATGCACGGCGACGAAACCGTGGTCACCCTGATTCTGACGGTGTTTTCGGTCGGTATCGCGCTGGGTTCGATGCTGTGCGAGAAACTTTCCGGACGCAAAGTCGAGATCGGCCTGGTGCCGTTTGGCTCGTTCGGCCTGACGGTTTTCGGGCTGTTGCTGTGGTGGCATTCCGGTGGAATTCCAGAAAGCGCTGTTGGCCATAGCTGGACCGAAGTGCTGAGTTTCGGCCATGCCTGGGCGGTGTTGGTCGATGTGCTGGGCCTCGGGATCTTTGGCGGTTTCTACATCGTCCCACTGTACGCGCTGATCCAGTCGCGCACCGCCGAGAACGAGCGGGCGCGAGTGATTGCCGCCAACAACATTCTCAACGCGCTGTTCATGGTGATTTCGGCGATTGTCACCATCGTGTTGCTGAGCGTGGTCAAGCTGTCGATTCCGCAGCTGTTCCTGGTGGTGTCGCTGCTCAACATCGGCGTCAACGCCTACATCTTCAAGATCGTCCCCGAGTTCAGCATGCGTTTCATGATCTGGCTGCTGAGCCATTCCATGTACCGCGTCGAGCATCGCAACCTTGAGGCGATTCCCGATGAGGGCGCGGCGTTGCTGGTGTGCAACCACGTGTCGTTCGTCGATGCGTTGCTGATTGGTGGCGCGGTGCGTCGGCCGATTCGCTTTGTCATGTACTACAAGATCTACAACCTGCCGGTGCTGAACTTTATCTTCCGCACGGCGGGGACGATTCCTATCGCCGGACGTCAGGAAGACATTCAGATCTACGAAAAGGCTTTCACCCGGATTGCCCAGTATCTGAAGGACGGTGAGCTGGTTTGCATCTTCCCGGAGGGCAAGTTGACCGCCGATGGCGAGATCAACGAGTTCAAGGGCGGGTTGACGCGGATTCTCGAAGAGACACCGGTGCCGGTGATTCCGCTGGCGTTGCAGGGGTTGTGGGGGAGTTTCTTCAGTCGCGATCCGAACAAAGGGGTATTCCGGCGCTTGTGGTCGCGGGTGACGCTGGTGGCGGGTGCACCGGTCGCCGTGGAAGCGGCGCAGCCGGCGGAGTTGCAGGCGTTGGTCGGGGAATTGCGCGGGACAGTCAGGTAGCTGTTGATTGTGCGGGCCTTATCGCGAGCGGGCTCGCTCCCATATTGGAACTGTAAATGCAGAACTACTGTGGGAGCGAGCCTGCTCGCGATAGCGGCAGTGAATCAGGCGCTGACCTTGAGCCCGATCAACCCGGTGACGATCAACGCCACGCTGGCCAGGCGAATCAACGCCATCGATTCGCCAAACAGAATGATCCCGGCAATCACCGTGCCCACGGCACCGACGCCAGTCCAGATCGCATAGGCCGTGCCCAGTGGCAATTCCTTCATTGCCAGACCCAGCAGGCCAAGGCTGACTGCCATGGCGGCAACGGTGAGAACGGTCGGAAGCGGACGGGTGAAACCGTCGGTGTATTTCAGGCCGACGGCCCAGCCGACTTCGAACAGGCCGGCGAAAAACAGAATGATCCAGGACATGAAAAACCTCCATCGATTGACGGGGCCGTCCCCAGATTGAAAACTCGATTGAGCCGCAGGGTCGTCCCCGCGTGGCGCACATACTACCGAAAATTGTGCGCCGCGCCTCGATCCGGGATCAGTCGGCCGCCTGTTGCGCCAGAGTCTCACGGTCTTGTTTTTCGCTCATCCGTCGGAAGTACGTCGACAGCAGCGCCCCGGAAATGTTGTGCCACACACTGAACAACGCGCTCGGCACCGCCGCCAGCGGCGAGAAGTGCGCACTGGCCAGCGCAGCCCCCAACCCCGAGTTCTGCATACCGACTTCCAGCGCCAGGGATTTGCGCTGTGGCAGCGGCAGGCCGAACAGGCGCCCGGTGAAATAGCCCAGCAAATAGCCGAAGCTGTTGTGCAACATCACCACGGCCATGATCAGCAGGCCGGATTCGGCGATTTTCGCCTGGCTGGCGGCAACCACGGCGGCAACAATGATCACGATGCTGACCACCGACACCAGCGGCAATACTTCCACCGCGTGGCGCACCTTGTCACCGAGCACACGTTGCGCGACCACACCGAGGACGATTGGCAGCAGCACCACTTGCAGGATCGACCAGAACAATTCCATGAACGAAACCGGCAACCAAGCCGAGGCTAGCAGCCAGATCAGCGCCGGGGTCAGCAGCGGGGCGAGGAGGGTGGTGACGGCGGCGATGGCCACCGACAGCGCCAGGTCGCCACGGGCCAGCCAGGTCATGACGTTCGATGAGGTGCCGCTTGGGCAGCAACCGACCAGAATCACGCCGACGGCGATTTCCGGCGGCAGATGAAAGATCTGGCACAGCAGCCATGCCATCCCCGGCATGATCACGAAGTGCGCAACTACGCCCAACGCGACGCGCCATGGATGGCGGGCGACGGCGGCGAAGTCGTCGAGTTTGAGGGTCAGGCCCATGCCGAACATCACCAGCCCGAGCAACGGCACGATCGCGCCTTTGAGGCCGAGGAACCAGGCCGGTTGCAGGAACGCGATCACCGCGAAAATCAGAACCCAGTAAGCGAAGGTGTTGCCGACAAAACGACTCAGTGCAGCCAGTGCGCGCATGGCCTGTTCCTTATTATGTGAAAACGCCACCGAAGCGGTGGCGTTTGAAGATAACCCAAAGACTGCGCAGAGGCTTAGATCCCCTGCGGAGTCTCTTCGCCGCCCAGTGCTTCAACCAGCGCCGGCAGGAAGTCGCCGAACGTCAGCATCATCAGGGTGAAGCTGGCGTCCAGTTGGCCGAGGGCTTCGTCGCCGCCGTCCTGTTCCGCCTGATCCTGCAACAGATCTTCGAACTTCAGGCGCTTGACGGTCATCTTGTCGTCGAGCATGAACGACAGTTTGTCCTGCCAGGCCAACGACAGTTGAGTCACCACCTTGCCGGTGCTCAGGTGCAGCTGGATTTCTTCGCTGGTCAGGTCCTGACGCTTGCAACGCACGATGCCGCCGTCTTCGTGGGTGTCGCGCAGTTCGCACTCGTCCAGCACGAAGAAGTCCGGGGCGGCTTGCTGGGTGGTGACCCATTCGGTCATCACGGCGGTCGGCGCGGTTTTCACGGTCAGCGGGCGAACCGGCAGGGTGCCGATCACTTCACGCAGGGTGGAGAGCAGGTCTTCGGCGCGTTTCGGGCTGGCCGAGTTGACCAGGATCAGACCCTGTTTCGGCGCGATGGCGGCGAAGGTCGACGAGCGGCGGATAAAGGCGCGCGGCAGGAAGGCCTGGATGATTTCATCCTTGATCTGATCGCGCTCCTTCTTATAGACCTTGCGCATCTGCTCGGCTTCGATCTCTTCGACCTTTTCCTTGACCGCGTCACGCACGACGCTGCCCGGCAGGATGCGTTCTTCTTTACGGGCGGAGATCAGCAGGAAGTCACCGCTGACGTGCACCAGTGGAGCATCTTCGCCCTTGCCGAACGGCGCGACGAAACCGTAGGTGGTCAACTCCTGGCTTGCACATGGACGCGCCAGTTTGGTGGCCAGTGCAGTTTCCAGCGCCTCGGCATCGACAGGCAGGTCTTGGGTCAGGCGATAGATAAGCAGGTTTTTGAACCACATGGGGTGAGTCTCTCCTTTATACAAAGGGGGGCATTATTGTCTTCGCCGGGTCATAGGCCAACCCTTCTCTAAGCCTTTGGAAGGGCTGAGAAAATTATTTAAAAAAGTGCTTGCCAGAGGTTGGGTCGCTCCGTAGAATGCGCGCCACACCGAAGCGAAGGGTGATTAGCTCAGCTGGGAGAGCGTCTGCCTTACAAGCAGAATGTCGGCGGTTCGATCCCGTCATCACCCACCATTCGTTTCAAGTGTTTAGCGCAGCGGTAGTTCAGTCGGTTAGAATACCGGCCTGTCACGCCGGGGGTCGCGGGTTCGAGTCCCGTCCGCTGCGCCATATTCGGTAACCTGGAACACTGAACGCCAGGTCACCACGGAAAACCCGCCTAGTGCGGGCTTTTTGCTGTCCGGGATTTGGCTTTTGCCGGCCTGAACATGAGAAAGCGACCTTTGAAGGTCGCTTTTTTCGTTTCTGGCGCTGCTATTGCGCCGAGTTGCGGCTGTGGCGGTAATCGCTGACCGCTTCATACACCGCCTTGCGCAGGCGGTTGATCCCGCCAATCGGGCGATGGGCCTCGATGCCGAACCAAGGGTTGAAGGAAAGGTTGTCGCATTGCAGGTTCAGCGCCGGGGTGTCGAAGTCCTGCGGGGGCAGGGTGATCCGCGCCACTGTCTGGAATGGGCTGTCCTGCTCGCGCCATTCGATGCTGGTGTCTTCGATCGGCATGTACTTGTTCGCGTCCTGCCGCTGAATTTGCAACACGAAACACGCCGGAATCCGGTCGGTGGACAGCTGTTGATTCAGCGCATTGCGCAGGAAGTTCGGCAGATCCTGGTTCTGTTTCGGCAAGGTATAAGCGGGGCAGCGCTCCGGATCCGGCATCACCCGGAATTTGGCATTGGCCTCGCCGAACTTGTAGGGCGATACCGAGAAATAGGTCGTGCGGGTCGGGCTTTCCGGCGGTGGCGATAGGGTTGCCAATGCAATGAACAAATGCCGGATCTGCCAGCTGCGCGGATCCCACCCCGGAAAAAACGCCATGACCTTCTTGCCGTCAGCCTGCGCCGCCACATTCTGACGATACTCGGCGACATCGCTGACAAAGAAGTTCGGGTGACTGAACATCACGAAATCCTGCTCGTGCAGCCCCTGACGGTCCCCCAGCAACTGCTTGCCCGGCACATCGAGCAATTTGAGCGCCATGCCCCGGGCATCGCGGATGCTGTCGAATTGCGGATAGGCGTTGCCGTTGGACAGGCGCATCGTCGCTTTCCACAGCTTGCCCGGTTCGCTGAAAACGCCCTGGCGCAATTCCTGAGCCAGATCCGGCAACACCTGCACATCGGCCTTCACGCAGCCATGAGCCTTGGCATGTGCATCGCGCAGGTAGCGGGTGCTTTCGCGGTGCTGATCGACGATGCGCACGGCGGTCTGAATCACGTCCTGGGTCATGGCGGCTTCGCCATCTGGAATCTGCTCCAGCGCCGACACCGGGCCACGGTGCTGCCAGGCGAACCACGCGCTGGTCAGGGCCCAGCCGATCAGGCCGATCACCAGCAGGATCAACAGGGTTTTACCCAGTAACCGTCCCAGCCAGAGCCAGAAACGCGCCAGTATCGAAGGTCTTGTGAAGGAATTGAAGATCATGGCAGTTGCGCCTCCAGCGGGCCGCCCAGCACTTTCAGGTATTCCAGCAGCGCCCAGCGCTCTTCTGGCTGCAGCAGTCGGCCGATGACGCCGTTGCCGCGCTCGCCGGCGCGGAATTCGTGGCCGCTGTGGTGGTTGCCGGTGATGCGGGTGTCGAACAGGAAACCGTTGGTGAAGGCTTCGGTGCGGTAGCCCAGATGGCGCGGGTCGTATTCGAAGGTGCCTTTATAGAAGGTGGTGGCGCGCTCGTCCTGAGGCGACAGCAACTGATAAAGGCTCGGCACCGAGCCGTTGTGCAGGAACGGGGCCGTGGCCCATACGCCGGCAAGCGGACGCGCCTTGTAGGCAACTTTTTCGCGAACGCCGATCGGCAGACCGAAGCCGTCGAGCTGTGGTTTCTCGGCGGCGGTGACGCCTGCTTCACGGTACGCACGGTTTTCCACGAAGGCGGTGACGTAAGCCAGTCCCTTGGCCACTGACAGCTGGCTGAGGTCCAGCGGTTCCTTGGGTTTGGGGTGCAACTTCACGTCCATTTGTTCGAGTTCCGCCGGGTTCCATTGCAGGGCGGTCAGGTCGAAACGGTGATTGGCAATGTTGTTGGCGGAGTTCGGGTCGGTGCCGATGACGTCCACCGGGAGCATGCGCAGATGTTGCACCCAGCGCTCGCCGTCCTGGGTCTGGCGCGGTACGTGGCACCCGGCGCAATTCTCGGCGAACAGGGCTCGCCCCTTGGCTGCCAAGGGTTTGTCGACGAGCCCAAGTACCTCTTCAGGCCAGGCTGGCGGTCGCAGTTTTTGCAGGGTTTCTTCGATCGTGTGCAGATCACGCACACGCACGCTGGAGGCATAGCGGTCATCGCCCTGCAGCGGCTGGCCGTTGGCGTCGAAGAAATTCAGGGTGGCGCCGACGCCCAAAGCCTCGCCGATATTGCGCGCCATCGGTTGTTGCGCCGAACCGTTCCACTGCACCCAGTCGAACGTCCACATGTCCCACAGTTGCGGGTAATCCACCGGGGCGTTGGCCACGCGGTAGTTGTCCGGGGAAATCGCGTCGCCGAAGGTCGCGTTGGCGATACGCCCGAACGCGTCGGTGCGGCCCGGGCCTTCTTCGGTGGGGTAGAGGCCGCGATGGGTGTCGTTCCAGGCCACTTTGATGAAGGTGTTCAGTGAGTGTTTGAAGTCTTTGCGCAGTTGTTCGTGGCGGGCGTCGTAGTCGTTGCCCAGCACGTGGCGAGCGAAGCGTTCGAATTTCCACGGGTTGTAGTAAGTCGAGGTAAGACTGGCGACCAATGCCTGTCCGAAACTGCCGCCGCGCAATGTAGGAACGCTGGAGGGCAACACATGCTGGGCCGAGCCGCCGTCAATACGGATTGCCTGGCCATTGAAGTGCAGTTCACCGGTGTGGCAGGCCGCACACGTGATGTCGAGATATTGCTCGGCGCTGCCGGGATTCTGGTGCCGGGCGAAACCTACCGGCAGATTCCCCGGGTTGTCCGGCGTGGCTTTCTGCTGCGGATCGATCAGAAAGCCGAAGCGCGCGAGGTATTCCGGGGAGGCAAAACGTTGCTGCGAGAATGGCAGCTCCAGCGCCTGAAACCATTCGTAACGAAGGCCTTTGACCTGCGTTCCCTGCGGAGTGAAGTAGTAGGTCTGGCGCTCTTGCTCAGTCCACTGGTTCAGGTAATGCACCTGTTTTGCGGGCGCAGGGAAGGGCAATCTCGGATTGGCGACATAGTAAAGAACCACCGCCAGGACCAGTCCCAGCAGCACCACGATCAGCGTCAGCACACGGTATAAGAGGCGCAAGATGAACATCCTTGTCGAGTTGTTGCGCTGTTATGCCTGAGCCGAGTCATGTGCGGCAAGTGGCCATTACGCCAAGTGTTGTGGGAAGCGGCATCAATTGCTGTCGGCGAAAGATGACAGAAGCTTCATCGTGCCTTTCGCCAAATGCTTTTTAATCCCTGAACTTATCGGAAGATTCCTGCTCTCATGCCGGTAGCCATTGGTCGTGGCGGCCTGATAAGCTCGCGGCTTTACTCGATTGCCCTTTCGGCGCATGAACAAGGAAATAGCATGAAACAGCATCGGTTGGCGGCGGCGGTTGCCCTGGTTAGCCTGGTACTCGCGGGTTGTGATTCGCAGACCAGCGTAGAGCTGAAAACCCCGGCGCAAAAAGCTTCCTACGGTATCGGCCTGAACATGGGCAAGAGCCTTGCTCAGGAAGGCATGGATGATCTGGACTCCAAAGCGGTAGCCCAGGGCATCGAAGATGCCGTCGGCAAGAAAGAACAGAAGCTGAAAGATGAAGAACTGGTCGAAGCTTTCGCCGCGCTGCAAAAGCGTGCCGAAGAGCGCATGGCCAAGATGAGCGAAGAGTCGGCAGCCGCCGGCAAGAAATTCCTCGAAGAAAACGGCAAGAAAGCCGGCGTGACCACCACCGCTTCCGGTCTGCAGTACGAAGTGGTCAAGAAAGCCGACGGCCCACAGCCTAAGCCGACCGACGTCGTGACCGTTCACTACACCGGCAAGCTGACCAACGGCACCGTTTTCGACAGCTCCGTCGAGCGCGGCAGCCCGATCGATCTGCCGGTCAGCGGTGTGATCCCGGGTTGGGTAGAAGGCCTGCAACTGATGCACGTTGGCGAGAAGTACAAGCTGTACATCCCTAGCGATCTGGCTTACGGCGCACAATCGCCGAGCCCGGCAATCCCGGCCAACTCGGTTCTGGTTTTCGACCTGGAACTGCTGGCCATCAAGGATCCAGCCAAAGAAGACGCCGCCGCCAAGTAATCTGCGCCGGTTTCAACAACAACGCCTCGCTTATGCGGGGCGTTGTTGCATCTGGACGATGGTCGGCGTAAACAGACCGAACCGATGCCGGTCATGGCAGTCCTAGACTTTAAGGTTGCCCGCGCTAGACGCCCGGGGCTGCCAAGTCAATGAAATATTGAGATTTTTTATGTGAGTAAAAAACGCCCGATCTGAGCGCAGCCCTTATGAAACGGGGCTCTCAGCGCTGAAATGCAGCTCTGTTCACAAGGTTATCCACAATTTGTGTGGATAACATTTCAACGGGAGAAATAAATGAAAGCGCCGTGGAATTTCGCCCGATTCCTGCCTTTGGCCGGACGCCTGCTGGCTCGAGGTCGCTTGCCGACCTTGTTGTTCGCCGTGGCCAGCAAAGGCGCTGCTCAGGGCAATCGTCTCGGCAAGCTGAAGGACGATCTGCGTCTGTTGCAGGCGTTGTGTCTGGCGTACTGGCGCGGCGAGTACCGTGCGATCAGCGCCAAGGCCATCGTTTCGGTGGTGGCGGGTCTGATGTACTTCCTCAGTCCGGTGGACGCCATCCCGGATTTCATTCCCATGTTCGGCATGCTCGATGACATCGCCGTCCTCGCCTGGCTGATGAAAACCCTCGACGATGAACTGAATGCCTTCCGCCTGTGGCGCCAGCGCCAGGCTCCGGAAAAGCTCAGAGTGGTCGAGCGTTTACCCGATACACCCGAGCAACTTCAGCTTCAGGGGCCGAAAAAGTCCTGAATCGCGACAGCCTCGTACACAGATAGATACCCCCCACGACCTTGGCCGCTGTTAGGATTACACTTCTAGGGAAAAGTGCCGACTCGCTAAGTGTTGTTGTCCTACGGGGTAGTCATGGATATTCAGATAATTGCACGCGATGGCGAGCCCGAATATGCGGTTCTGCCATGGGCTCAGTATCAGGCTCTACTGAAAGCAGCAGGCATCAACGAAGCACCGTCGCAACTGGCTCCAGCGCCGCTTGCGGCAACCCCGGACCCGATTCTTCCAGGTCTGGATCAGTTACGCAGTTTGCGCGAAGGGAAGGGCATCGCCATCGAGGCGCTGGCCCGCACGGTAGGCATCAGCCCGTCTTACCTGGCCATGATCGAAAGTGGCGAGCGTCTGCCCGACGCCGCGATTCGCCGCAGCCTGGCCTGGGAGTTGACGGTGCCAGGGTGGAGGGAACAATCGTGAGCGTACGCATCAGTCGTCAACATTGGGACGGATTGCTGGGGGAGCTGGATCAGGCGCGCAGGCAGCGCCATCTTTTGACTTATCGAGCCTTGCTTGAACGCCTGCAACTGCCCACGCCGGCCATGCAGACATTGACCGCGGCACTTGAGCATCTCGCCGCACTGGACGCGAAAGCCGAACAACCGTTGCGCAGCTCGCTGGTGATCAGCCAGGGTGCCAGCCGCCTGCCACGCACCGGTTTCTTTGAGTGTGTCGAGCGTCTGGGGCGCTTTTCCGGGCCGTCCGACGGCGTTGCCGCCGCCTCCTGGCATGCTTCGGAAGTGGTGCGGGTGTTTGAGTACGAGTACCCGGAATCGGCGGAGGCCTGAGTGTTTTTACGACTCAAGGCGCGGGCAAGTTACTGGCTGGCCCGTAGGCTGTTTCACTGGTCGTGGTTTGTCCGTCAGCCCCGCGGCTGGCGCTGGCTCGAAGGACAGTTTGCACGCATGGCCAACCTGGGCGATGTCGGTGCGCAAAGTTTTTACGGGCACATCCTGACGTTTCGCGGGGTTGGCCTGGGCGCACGTGAAGAAGGTGTGCGGTTGTTGCGACTGGCTGCGCTGGCCGGGGATGGCAAGGCGGCGTATCAAGTCGGTGTCATCAGTCTTGCAGGTACGCCGAGCAAAGCGCCAGATCCTTCGGAGGCCGCTCGCTGGTGGACCATGGCCGCGAAGGCCGGGCATCCGTTGGCGGAGCTCAAGTTGAAAGAGCTGGCCGGCCGAGACGCTTCTCGATAAGCAAATCATCTGTTCCGTGAACGGGGCGTGAGGGAAACCTCCCGCCCCGTTTTTGCGTCTGCAGTTCGATAAAGATCAGTTACAGACTTCTCCTACATCCTCCGCCTACTCGCCTGACTTCTTTTCTGTTTGATCCCCCGCAAAGTCCCTCGCCTGATTTTTGCGCGAGGGAACGCACATGTTTGACCCGGTTTTTCGTTTCGCCATGCGCATGGGAATGCGCTGATGGATGCCGTCACCCGCATCGAGCAAGAACTCGACAGCTTTCCCCGCACCCTCGATCTCTATCGCGAACAGCTGAAGCACTGGCTCAGCCGCTCGGCAGACACTGTCAGTCATACGGCCGATCTGCCGTCGCTGATGGGGATGGAGCGGATCATCCGTTTCGGCGAGCGCAGCACGGCGGTTGCGATAGACGACGGCCGTTTTTCTTCTGCGGTCGTGCAATGCCCGGAAAGCGGGCCGATGGAGATCGAGAGCAAGTTCGAGTCGGCGTACGACATTCCGTTGGGCGACATCGTTGTCGATGTGGTGGCGGTGGAGGGCGGTGCAGTCGAGTCGGTCACCCTCAATGCTCAGGGCAAAGGGGAGTTCACCGGTGAGGCGGGCAAGTTCTACCGGGTGGTGGTGCACGGCGAGGCCAGCGAGAAGCAGGTTGATGCGCTGTTCGAATCCTACGCTGGCCTGACCCGGCAGCTGGATGGTTGGCTGCGCAGCGAATGGCAGGGTTTCAAGCCGCAGTGGTCGCAGTCGGTGGCCACTGCGGCAGGGAACGGCATGCTGGCCGGGAGCTGGGCGGCGATCGAGGGGGTGTGGGACAGCATCGGGTTGCTGTCGGAGATTCTCCAGGATCCCGGAAAGTTTGCCGAGCGGTTGGGCAGTGGCGCCGCACAGCTGATCGCGTTGGCAGAAACAGCGCCTGAAATGATGGAGAAGCTTCAGTTACTGGTCAGTGACGAGGCGGCGCTGTGTTTGTTGCTGCGTACTGCCAGCCTCTGGCTGGAAATGCTGCCTCCCAATGTGATTGCCGGGAAAACCGCCGAGGCGGTATCGATGGTGGTGGTTCAACTGCTGATCGATGTGTTGATCGGCGTTGTGCTGACCTTTGTCGGTGCTGGGGCGGGGATTGCGTATCTGACCTTGCGTCTGGCGGATCGTGGCGCTCAGTTGCTGTCGGCGGTGGCGCGCCTGGTGAAGGCGATGTTCGGCATCGTCAGCACCTTCATCGGCTACGTGAACCAGTACAAAACCGTCGCCGCACGAGGCATCGCCGCCGGGGTGAAAAAGGGCCGCATGCAATTGCGCTGGGATGCCCGGCGTAATGCTTCCCTGAAAAAAGACGAGCCCCATGACGACACGCCGGATCAGGCGAAGAACCCCAACGGTGACAGCGCTGATTGTGCGCCGCTGACCTGCACCAATGGGTGTCCGGTGTCGATGGTCACCGGCGAAGAGTTGTTGACCCTCACCGATGGTGTGCTCGATGGGCTGCTGCCGTTCGAGTTCAGCCGCTTGTACCGCAGCAGCGCGGCCGAGATTGATTTCGGGCTAGGGTTTGGCTGGAGTCACTCGCTGGCGCATCGGCTGGAGGTCGAGGGCGCTTCGGTGGTCTGGGTGGATCACGAGAACCGGCGCACGCGGTTTCCGTTGCCGAGCGTCGAGCGGCCGGCGATTCACAACAGCTTGTCGCGAGCGGCGATCTTTCTCGGGGATGAGCCTGAGGAGCTGATTGTTGCGCTGGCGGGGGACTCGGCGCGGTTTTATCACTTTCGGGCTGGGCGTCTGACTGCTGTCAGCGATGCCTACGGTAACCGGTTGCGTATTACGCGGGATCGTCTGGATCGCGTTGAGCGCCTCGACAACGGCGCTGGCCGCTCCTTGTTGCTGCGCTATGAGCGGGCGCATCTGATCGCGGTCGATTATCAGGTTTTTCGGGAGTCTGCCTGGCGTACCGAGCAGACGCTGGCCAGTTACCGCTTTGATGCCCGTCATCGATTGATCGAGGCGGCGAACGCGGTCGGCGAAAGCGAGCGTTACGACTACGACGACCAGCACGTCATCCTGCAACGGCAACTGGCCGGCGGCGCGAGCTTCTTCTGGGCGTGGGAACGCGCCGGCAAGGCCGCGCGCTGCGTGCGGCACTGGGCGTCGTTTTCGCAGATGGACACGCGTTACGTCTGGGATGACGCCGGCCGTGTCACGGTGCATTACGTCGATGGCACTGAGGAAACTTACGTCCACGACGACACCGCGCGGCTGGTGCGTCAGGTCGCCGCCGATGGTGGTGAGCAGCTCAAGGCCTATGACGCGCAGGGTCGGTTGGTCGCCGAGCAGGATGCGCTGGGCGCGGTCACCGAGTACCGCTATGACGACGCCGGGCGGTTGATCGCGCTGATTCCGCCGGACGATGCGCCGACGTCCTACGAGTACCGCAACGGTTTCCTGCACAGCCGCTCATGTGGCGATGCGGTGTGGACGTACCGGCGCAATGCCCAAGGGGACATCACCGAAGCGGTCGATCCCGATGGCCATGTCACCCATTACCACTACGACCCGCAGGGGCGGTTGCTGTCGGTCCGTTATCCGGATTCTGGCCGGCACGTGTTCGTGTGGAACGACCTGGGTCAGTTGGTCGAGGAAAGTCTGCCGGACGGTGGGGTTCGGAAGTTTTCCTACGACCTTCAGGGGCGGCGGATTACTGCGCAGGACGAAAACGGCGCGATCACTCGCCACGCGTGGGACGCCGTTGGCCGGCTGATCCAGACCACCTCGCCGAATGGCGCCACCCGCGCTTGGTCCTACAGCGCCTACGGCCAGATCACCGCCGAGCGCGATGAACTGGGGCGTATCACCCGCTACGAGTATGACGACGACCTGCATTTGGTCAGCCAGCGGATCAACCCCGACGGCACGCGCCTGCAATACCGCTACGACCATGCGCAGCTGCTGCTGACGGAAATCGAGAACG
>NZ_POHV01000036.1:0-73478 GCF_002884345.1 Pseudomonas sp. GW456-12-10-14-LB2 | reverse complement strand
AGGTCGAAACGGAACGGCTGGCTGATGCCTTCGGTGCCGGTGAACGACAGGACTTGCAGGTCGCCCACGTAGTCTTCGACCGTCAGGCTGAAGTGCGTTTCGTTAGCTGGGTTGAACATAAAGTGCTCCCTGTTCGAATGTCATCCGTTACGCCCGCAGTCGCAAACGCTGCAGCCAGGACGAAGTGGCGCCCAAGGCGTCACGCAATTGGTCGGCAGTGATGGTGCGCTCTGCCGCGTCAAAGGCCAGCGCGGTGCGCAGCGCGGGCCAGCAGTGTTTCGGCAGATTTGCCGGGGCTTGCAGTTCGCGATCCAGGTGTTCGTCACGGGCCTGGGTCGAGGGCAAGCGGCGGAACGGGTGTTTGCCGCCCGCCAGTTCATAGATCACGCAGGCCACGCCGTACACGTCCGCGCTGGCCGACAGCGGTTGGCCCTCAAGCAGTTCGGGGGCGGCGTAGCCCGGGGTCCAGGCGTTGAAACGCTCGCGGCTCAGGTGCGGCAGGCCGGGCAGGATGCCCTCCTCGGCCTGCCCGAGACCGAAGTCAAAGAGGCGCACGCCGTCTTCGCTGAGCATGACGTTGCTCGGTTTCATGTCACCGTGCAGCACGCCGCGACGGTGGGCGTAAGCCAGCGCGTCGAGCAGCGGCAGCGCGATGTCGCGCAGTTCTTTCCACGGCAGGCCCAGTGGCCGCTCGCAGAGCAGTTTGTCCAGGGTCAGGCCACGCATGAGTTCCATGGTGATGAAGGCCCGCTGGCAATCGGTGTCCACTTCGAACGTGTGCGGTCGCAGCACATTGTCGTGGCGCAGGCGTCGGGTCAGGGCGAACTCGCTGTAGAGCAAGGCACTGGCATCCGGCGACTCGGCAAATTCTTCGCTGAGGATTTTCAGCGCAATGTAAGGATCGGGATCGCCGAACTGCTCGTGCAGGAGATCCCGGGCCCGGTAAACCGCACCCATGCCACCGGCCCCGAGCAGGCGCTCGAGGTGGTAGCGGCCTGCCAGAACATCCGGCAGTGCGCCGACGCTGGCCTTGGTTGGCGCCAGCGGGGGTTCGGCGTTGTGCTGCTTTGCAAAAGCGAAATAGGTCAGGTTGTTGGCCTGCTCCTCGCTCATCAGCAAGTCATCGACTGAGGATTCGATTTCAGTCATTGGCGGATCACCACGGCCGTCATATTGTCCCGTGCGGCGCCCCGCAGGGCACCGTCGAACAGACGTTCCAGCGCCACATGTGGCGCCGCCAGGCTGAGGGCGTTGCCGAGGGCATCGCTGCTCAGGCCTTGATACAAACCATCGCTGCACAGCAGGAACACATCGCCCGGATACACCTCGAGCTCCAGCACATCCAGCGTCAGTTGTTCCGCCGCGCCCACCGCCCGGGTCAAGGCCTGGGCTGCCGGGTGCGCCGCTGCCTGTTCGACGCTCATCTGCTGCTCGTCGATCAATTGCTGTTGCAGCGAGTGATCCTTCGACAGCTGATACAGACGCTGCCCGCGCCACATATAGCAACGGCTGTCGCCGGCCCAGATGCAGGCCGCGCGATTGCCTTCCACCAGCAGCGCCACGACGGTGCTGCCCATGATGCTGTCGTGACGCCCGGCGGTGACGGTCAACTCCTGCCCCAGGCGCCGGTTCAGCCAGTGCAGGCACTGGCGGATGGCTTTGAGGCGTTCGTCGAAGTCTTCGTGCTGCGGCAGTTCAGCCAGGCTGGCGACGATCAACTGGCTGGCGATGTCGCCACCCTGATGACCGCCCATGCCGTCCGCGACCACCCACAGCCCATGCTGCGGGGTGTCGAGGAAGGCATCTTCGTTGCGCGACCGCACCTTGCCCGGGTCGGTTCGCGCCGCGCTGCGCCAGGGACTGGCCACCAGCATCAGAGCTGCACCGGCATACGGAAGGTGCGCAGCACGCCCATGTCGAACGGGTTCGGCGTGCGCTGGCTGGTCAGCAGGTAGTTGGCGCGCAGGCCACCCACGTCGGCTTTGAGCACCAGCACGTCGCGACCGGTCAGGTACTCGGTCTGCATCAGGTCGAACAGACGGAACAGCGACCACGGGCCGGAGTTCTTCTCGATACCGATCGGGCGCCCGGCCATCTTGTCCATGACCAGACTGGTGCGACCGTCTTCAGCATCGGTCGGCCACTTGAAGCTCATGGGCAGGATCGGACCGTGGCGGTACTCCATGGTCTTGTCGCCGAACTTGAACTCGGAACGGCTGACCGCCGGATCGAGGGTGTACGGTTCCAGCTTGAACTGCACGGTCGGCTCGGCCGGGTTGATCGAGAAGAAGCTCTGGCGAATGTTCAGGGCCGCCGCCATCTGATCGAGGAAGACCTTGGACACCGGCAGGCTGCGGCCGTCGACGCTGCGCATCCGGTAGTTGCCCGGATCACCGCTGACGAACGGACGCATGTAGCTGTCGAAGAAGCGGTCGATGGTGCCTTGAGCCCGGAAGAACTCGCGGAAATCGCTGATCGCCACATCGCTGGTGCTCGAGGCGCTGAACGGGTAACGCTTGTTGATGGTTTTGCCATACACGCTGTACAGCTCGTTCTGATAACGGCCGTTCAGGTATTGGTAGGCATCGTTGAGCACCAGGCGCCACGAGTCTTCGGCCAGCACGTTGAACCACACGCTCAGCGGACGCGGCAGACGACCGGACGCATTGCGCAGATTGGTCAGCGCATCACGCTGGCCGCTCATGCGGGTCTTGGCCAGTTCGAACGCGGCTTGCTCCGGTGTGCTGGAACGGGCAAGGCCCGCCAGTTGCAGTTGCAGGTCGTTGAGCGCGGTAAAGGCCGGGGTCAGGTCAGCGGCCGGCCCGTTGTTGTCGTCGAGCAGTTTATGCAGCGGCTCGAAGCGACGTTGCAGGGACTTCTTGGCCGTGTCCGGCAGGTTCTTCGCCACGTTCATGGCCGCAGCCTTGTCCGTCAACGCCGAAGCGAGTTTGCCGACCTTGCCCAGTTTGCCCTTCTGCCCCGCCAGCGCATCGGCAGCGTCACCGGCTTCATCCACCGGTTCAGGAGCTGCCGGGAAGCGGGTGTTCTCACGCACTTCGGTCAGCAGCGCCAGCACCGGCGAGTTGGCCGAGGTCAGGCCCGCCAGTTGCTCGGCGCCTTCACCGGCATCGCTGATCGGCGGCAGCGCCACCTGGCCAACGGCCTCGCTCCAGTAGTTGGCATAGTCGCGGAAGTACAGTTGCTCCAGCTCGACCATCAGGCGACGCAAGTCCATGTCGCTGATGCCGGCGCCTTCGCCCAGCACCCAGTTGTCACGCAGGATGTCGGTCACCAGCGATGCGCCTTGGACCGAGAAATACTGCTGATAGCCGGTCTGGGTGTAGAAGCCCGGAATCACGTATTCAGTGCCAATGAACAGCGAGCCCTGCGGCCCGAGGTGCTGGCTGAAACGGTAATCCGGCAGGTTGCGCGCCTGCTCGCGGAGCATGCGGTAAACCACGGTCGCCAGCGACTCGCTGCGCAGGATCTGACGCGCCTGGGCCACCAGTTGCTCGTTGAGCGGATAGATAAACGGCTGCTGCAACAGACGCTCGAGGTGCGTGTTCAGACCGTTCTGCACCGCGGTGTTGCCGGTGTAGCGCTGCGACCAGTCCGCCGCGATCCAGTCCTTGAGCCATGCCGCGTCACGACGATCCTTCATGTTCAGCATCAGGTACGCGCGCAGGCTGTTGATCAGCTTTTCGCGGTCCTTCATGTTGGCGCGGATCTGGCCTTCAAGCATCGTTGCAACGCGCGGCAGCAGTTGCTTTTCAAGCTCGTGCTCGTAAGCCTCCTTGACCACCGGATTGACGTCCTGGCCCTGATACAGCCCCATCCGCTCGTGGTACGCAGCGTCGCCCTTCTTCGGGAACACCTGGGTGGCAGCGTAGCTGGTGTCGAGGGTTTTCAGTGCGCCCATGGCGTCATCGCGCGGCGACAGTGCCGTGCGTTGCTGCGTCCAGTTCTGCGCCAGATTGCGCAGGTTTTCCAGACGCTCGTAGTTGGCCGAGAAACCTCCGGCCCAGAGCATGCCGAACAGGACTAGCGCACCCAGTGCGCCGACGTACAACGCACGCTGGCCCCAGTGGATGCGGCTGCGCTCGCGCTTGTCCAGACCGGCCAGATCGGCCTCGGGGAAAATCACCCGGCTGAGCAAGTGATGGATGAAACGCGAACGACCGCTGCGCAATGTCGGCAGCACGCCGGCGCTCATGCCCAGACTCGCGCCGATGCCGGCGGTGGTCGAATCCATTTCCTGAGTCAGGTGCGGTGCGCTGGTCAGGTAGAAACCACGCAGTTGCGTCGCACGCTGGTAGCGGTTGCCGGTGAACGCCATGTCGACCAGCAGGCACAGACGCTCGCCGATCTGGCCCATCTGGTGCGGGAAGTCGAGGATGCGGCCACGGCGCTGGGTGTCGCGCTCGGAGTGCATGCGCATGATCACCTGGCTGTTGAGGCGACGCAGCAGCTCTTCGAACTCGTTGCGCAGCACCGTCACGTCGGTGCCGACCTGATCCTTGCGGAAACTGGTGCCCAGCACCTGATCGCTTTCTTCGCGGGTCAGTTGGTCGAAGAACTCGTCAAAGCCCAGCAGCTTGTCGGCCTTGCTCAGCACCAGATACACCGGAACATCGACGTGCATCTTCTGATAGACGTCTTGCAGACGCGCACGTACCTGGCGGGCCAGGGTTTCGATGTCCTGTTCGCTGCCACCGGTCAGGGTTTCCACCGGAATGGTCACCAGCACGCCGTTCAGCGGACGACCGCGACGACGCTTGCGCAGCAGTTCCAGCAAGGTGGTCCAGGCGCTGCCGTCGACTTCCGCATCAGGCTGGGTCAGGTAGCGGCCGGCGGTGTCGATCAACACACCGTGGTCGGCGAAGTACCAGTCGCAATGACGGGTGCCGTGGGTGTCGCGGGTCAGCTTGCGGTCGATCTTGTTGATCGGGAATTCCAGCCCGGAGAAGTCCAGCAGGCTGGTCTTGCCGCTGGCCTGCGGGCCGATCAGCAAGTACCACGGCAAGTCATTGCGCCAGCGCTCGCTGCGGCCGCGGTACAGGCTCGAAGTCTTGAGGGTTTTCAGGGCGTCCTTGAAACGCTCCTTCAACTCTTTCTGCTCTTCGTCGATCAACTCTTCGCGGCGGATACGGTCCTGGCCGTCTTCGGTTTCTTCGACGGCTTTCTTGCGGATACCGGCGCGCCAGCTGACGAAGACCATGGTCAGGCCCCAGATCAGGAACAGCACGCTGATGGTCAGCAGACGCGAAGTCGCGCTTTCCCAGAACTTGTAGTCATCCACTGCCAACAACGGGCCGACGAACCACACCAGCAGCGCCACGAACAGCACCAGCAGCAAGGTCCAGACCCAGGTCTGGCGCAGGAAGGCGCCGACTTTCTTGAAAAACTTTTTCATCACACGTCCCTGTTTACGGCTGCGACTGCGGCTGAACCGCGGCCGGATCAAGCGGCTGATAAGGTTGCAGAACGGTGTCGCGCTGCTCGCCCAAGACCCAGGCGAAGCCCGAATACATCATCACCAGACAGACGAAGGTGAACAGCACCACCATCCACGCCGGCACGATGCGCACCAGATTGCGGCGCTGATCGTTGAGGCCTTCCCACTGCGGCGACAATTCGCGCGGCACGTCGCCACGCAACTGACGGATCTGGCGGTACAGGGCGTCGCGGATGCCTTCGAGTTCCAGCATGCCGCGCGCCTGCACGCGGTACTTGCCCTCGAAACCGAGGGACAGGCACAGGTACATCAGCTCCAGCATCGGCAGGTGCTTGACCGGGTTTTTCGACAGCCGATCGAGCAGCTGGAAGAACTTCTCGCCACCGAAGGTTTCGTTGTGGAAGCTGCTGAGCAGGCTCATCTGCGACCACTCGCTTTCGTTGCCCCACGGCGTGGTCACGACGGCTTCGTCGACCACGGTGCAGAGCACATAACGGGCGGCCATCACCTGGCTGCTTTCGGCGCCGTTGTGCAGGGCCCGCACTTCGAACAGCTTGAGCCCGGCGGTCAGGCGCTCGTTGAGCGCGTAGAGGTCTTCGCGGGTTTCACTGTGCTTGAGACGCACCACTTCCGACAGCAGTTCGGAGGACGCCGCCACCAGCGAATTAAGGCTGATGTTGAAGGCTTCCGCCGGGCGCAGGCGCGCGGCGTAGATCATCCGTTCTTCCAGTTGTTCGAAGCGCGGTGGCGCGGCGAAGTCGGTCAGCGGACTCGCCGCCGGGCCATGGCCCTGACGGTCGAGCAGGACGGTTTTGTCGTCCTGGTTGTGTTCCATGTCCTTGATCATGTCGGTCAGTTCCTGATGGCCCAGAATTTCAGTTCAAGCTCGGCGAATTCGCCGGACACGTGGAACGCGAAGCCGCCGGAGCGCTCGAGTTGTGCCAGGTCTTCGGAACTGAGTTCGAGGATGAAATAGGTTTTGTTGGAGTGGAACGCGATCTGCCGCGGGGCCACCGGCAACGGTTTGACCTTGATCCCCGGCAGGTGCAGGTTGACCAGTTGGCGGATGCGCTCCACCGGGCCGACCTTGAGGTGCGCAGGCAAGCGATTGCGCAGTTCTTCGGAGTCGCAGTTGGCACTGGCTGCCAGCACGAACGACGCCGAGCCCAGCAGTTTGTGGTCGTGCAGCGGCGACACGATGATCCCGTACTGACGCGCTTGCAGGATCAGTTCGATGGCGTGCTGTTCCAGCACCATCGACAGTACCTGACGGATCGACTCCATCAGTTTGCGGAAGCTCGCGCCCTGGTCGGCGTGGGAGTAACGGCTGTCCAGACGCGGGCGTTTGCTGTCGCTGGAGAAGGTCGCCAGATCGCCGAGCATGGTCAGCAGCGTGCGGTACAACTCTTCCGGGTGAACCTGCTCCAGACCCAGGTAGTGGCGCAGCAGCAGTTCGGTGCGGTTGATCAGTTGCAGCATCATGAAGTCGCCGATTTCCGCGCCGCCGACCTTGCCGTTCGAACGGATGCGCTCGGCAATGGTGTCGCCCCGGTGACCGAGCATGCTGATCACTTCTTTCAGGCACGACAGCAGGTAGCTGGAGGCGTGGGCCTGAATGTAGGTCGGCACGAAATCCGGATCGAGGCTGATCACGCCGTCCGGCGTGGTGTCGAGCACGTCGCAGATCTTCAGCTTCACGTAGGCCTGGTCGCTCTGCTGCTCGCCGAGCAACAGCTTGAAGTCCGGGCGACCGCAACTGACCTGGCTGGCGGAATCATCACCGGCGTTGGAGTCGGCGACTTCGGCGTCATACGCGGTGTAACGCGCCAGCACGTCGGACTGCTCCGGGCGACGGGCCTCGATGTGGTTACCGGTAACCAGTGGCAGCGCCAGGTAGATCGGCGTGTTGCCGGTGTTCGGCGGCACGTCCAGCGCCAGCGGTTCGGTGTTGCCGCCGAGTTCGAACAGGCTGCCGTCCGGCAGGATCCCCGAGGCTTCACTGATTACCAGTTTGCCCATGTTGAGGAACTGCAGGTCGATCTCCAGATTCAGGAACCCCCAGGTGTAGCCGCCCAGCAACCGGGTGCGGGTCTTCATCTGGTGATCGTAGTAGCGGTCGTTGTGCTGGAAGTGCTGCGGACGCAGCAGCATGCCTTCCTGCCAGATGACTTTATGGGTATTCATGATCAGTCATCCGCCTTGGCGAGCACTTCGTTGGTCTTGCGGATACCGGCCTGATCCAGGGTCAGATCGGCTTCGGTGACTTCCAGCGGTGTGATCGGGAACGTGTGGCGCCACTTGGTTTCCGGCAGGTCGCGGTACGCGGCGAGGATGCCGATGAAGCGGCTGCCCTCCTCCACGCTGAGTTTCAGTTCCACGGTTTCACCCGGGCGCAGTTCGAGTTCTTCGCTGGCCACCAGATCCGGGTTGAGGGATTCCTTGGCGCGCTCGTAGAGGCTGAAGAAATCGGCGTTCTCGAACGTCACCGGGTGCTTGAGTTCGAACAGGCGCACCACGATCGGCGACGGACGACCGTTGAGGTCCGGGTTCAACTGATCGCTGCCGGTCAGCTTCAGGTTGATCTTGGTCACTTTCGAATACGGCGACAGCGACGAGCAACCGGCGAGCAGCACCAACAGGGTGAGCGCGGTCAGCGTCTTGAAAAAAGCGGTCGAGCGGCGAGACATGCGCATCATCCTTGGTGGTCGGTGTGGAGGGTGGAGATCAGGCGGATCTGTTCTTCGTAGGCCTGGGCGAAATCGCGGGCCAGCAGGCGCTCGCTCCAGTCGTCGTCCTGACGCAGCGCATGGTGGTAACGGTTGAACGCTCTCCAGCGCCCGCCAGCGGTGGCGAGCAACGGCTTGTTGTCACGCTCGAAACGCAGGGTCAACTGCTCCGGCGAGAAGTGCTCCAGAGTGCCGCGCACCGCCGCGCGGCTGGCGGTCAGCAGCGCCACCTGATGCGCCTGCAAATCGCGGAACGCCCGGGAGATCGCCTGCTCGGCCGGCAAATGGCCCGGCTTGTGCGGTTGCAACAGGATGTCCAGCGCTTCGCTCGGATCGACGGCGAATTTCAGCGGATTCTTGTTGGTGCCTTGCACGGTGGTCTGGGCCAGACGCAATTCGTTCTTCAGCTCGGAACGGGTGCGCAGGCTCTGTTGCAGACCGCCGATGCTCTGGCGCAGCAGACGTGCAGCGTTCAGCGCGAGGGCTTCACGCTCGTCGTGGCTGAGGTTCTTCACGTTCACGCCGAGGGCCGCGCCGAATTTATCCCAGAAGGTTTCGCTCTGACGCTCGACCGCTTTCGGTGCCGGCGCAGGCTCAGGCTTGGGCTCGACGATCAGCTCCGGCACCATCAGGCTTTCCATGTCGATGCGCGCGTAGTCGGCGCGCTGACGGGAGTCTTCAGGATCGGTAACCGGCGCGAGCATCTCCTCGAATTCCGAGTACACGCGCTCTTGCTGCTCCAGCGACTTCAACGGGTCGAGGTCGAGGAACGCGTCGTCCGGAATGATGGTGCCGGCGGCACGTGGCACGCCGACTTCACCGTCGAACGTCGCCGGGTCGCGCACCAGGCGCGCGCGAATCTCGAAGTCGCCCAGCACGTAGGTGCTGCCGTGCTCGATGCGCACCGGTTCGCCCTTGTGCAGGCGTGCGCCGCTGTCGCCGTCCTGAACACCGTTGCTGCTGGTGTCGGTCAGGAAAAACGTGCCCTCGCGATAGCTGACAATCGCGTGGTGATTGGACAAGTGACGCTTGCGGTCCGGGATGATCCAGTCGCAGTCCTCGCCCCGCCCGATCACGCCGCCGGCCTGTTTGAAGGTCCGCTGGCACAGCTCGGTGGGCACGAACTGCTTGGTGTTCAGCATTTCGAAAACCAATTCCATGTTTGATGCTCCTTGCGGTCACTTGCCGCGATTGACCGCCTGCGGATCACCCAGCGGGCGGTAATCGTTATCGTTGAATTTGTAATTGCCGCTGCAACCGCCGAGGCCGCATAGAACGACGAGGGTCAGCAGGACAGCGTGCCAGTGACGAACAGACATCAGAGGGTCTCCAGGTGTAGACAAAGCACAAAGCGCCGACCCTTGCGGGCGGCGCTGAAAAAGGTTTTCGAGGTGAATCCGACGGACTTTCGCCTACCCATCGAAATCACCCAGATTGATGTTCAAGCGACCGAGCCGGTACAGCAGCGTGCGTCGCGGCAAGCCCAGTTCCCGGGCGGCGAGCGTCTGGTTGCCGTCGTTCTTGCGCAGGCAATCGAGCAGCAGATTGCGTTCGACCGCTTCCAGTCGTTCGCGCAAATTGAGGCCGCAGTGGTCTTCCGACGCCGGCGCCGATTCCAGGCGCAGCGAGAAATGCTCGGCCAGCAACTCGCCGCCCTCGCACAACAACACTGCGCGTTCGACCAGGCCTTTGAGTTCGCGCACGTTGCCGGGAAAGGTGTAGCCGGACAGGTGTTCAAGCGCCGCGTCCGACCAGCGCACCGGATCACGTTGCAGGAAGGTGCAGGCCTTGTCGGCGAAGTGTTTGGCCAGGTCGAGGATGTCGCCTTCGCGCTGACGCAGGGCCGGCAACTCGATCGGAAATTGCGCGAGACGGTAGTACAGGTCTTCGCGGAATTTGCCTTCGCTGACCAGCACCGACAGATCGCGGTGCGTCGCGGCGATGATGCGCACGTCGATCTTGTGGGTGTCGTTGGAACCCAGCGGGCGGATCTCGCCTTCCTGCAACACGCGCAACAACTTGGCTTGCAGCGACAGCGGCATATCGCCGATTTCATCGAGCAACAGAGTGCCGCCGTTGGCCGCGTCGAACAGCCCGGCGCGGTCGCGATCGGCACCGGTGAACGCACCTTTGCGATAGCCGAACAGCTCGCTCTCCAGCAAGTTTTCCGGGAACGCCGCGCAGTTCTGCACGATGAACGCCTGGGACCGGCGCGGGCCGCAATCGTGGATCGCCCGCGCGACCACTTCCTTGCCGGTGCCGGTCTCGCCACGCAACAGCACGGTGTACGGGCTGTGCAGGACTTTGCTGATCAGCGAATAGGTCTGACGCATCGCCGCGCTCTTGCCGATCAGGCCATAGCCACTGGCACTCGGCAGGCTGCGCACGACCGGCGCGGCCGCATCCACTGGCTGGCGCAGACGCTGCAGCAGATGCAGCTGGCCAAGCACGAACGAGCCGAGCTGGCCGAGAGAATCGGCGAAGCCTTGCAGGTTGATATGTCGACGGCTGGCGCACAGCAACAGGCCTTCGACAGCCTTCTGCTGATTGACCAGCGGCACGCACAACAGCGACTGCCACGGCGTGGACGATGCCGGCAGAAAGCTGGTTTCGTGCAGGCTGCCGCCCAGGTCATCGAAGCTCACCACGCGGTTCTGGCACAGGGCGAACTGCAACAATTGCTCGCCGTTGTAATCCGCTGGCAGGCTCGCCGCGCTGCGCGGTTGCAGCACGCCGTCGAGGCATTCGGCGTTCATCCCCAGCGACGTGTGCGTGGCGTCCAGCAAGTACAGCTGCGTCAGTTCGCAACCGCTCAGCCCGGCCAGACCGCGCACGAAGTCACCCAGCAGCGCAGCACCGTCCGCCGCGCGCGACAGGCTGGCGAACTGCGCCAGCAAGGCTTCGGCATAGAGCAGTGGTTGCGGCACTTGAGTGAACATCACACTCACCTCAGGCGAACTCGCAGGTCACGCTGGCTTCACCGTCAAGCGTCGCATGCACGCGCTTGAGGCTTTCACCGGTGGCCATGGCGTCGAGCAAGCGGTCGGCCACCAGCGGCAGTACGTGCTGGTCGAGCAAGTGGTCGATCAGGCGTGCACCGCTTTCGCTTTGCGTGCAACGCTCGGACAGGTGATCGACGAGGTTCTGGCACCAGGTGAAGTCCAGCTGGCGACGGTTCAGGCGCTCGCCCAGACGACCGAGTTTGATTTCGATCAGTTCGCGCAGTACCGGACCGCCGACCGGGTAGTACGGCACCACTTTCATCCGCGCCAGCAGCGCCGGCTTGAAGTGTTTGCTGAGCACCGGGCGAATGGTTTCTTCCAGCACTTCGGCGGTCGGACGCGCACCGTCTTCGCAGAGGTCGCTGATCTTGTCGCTGCCCAGGTTCGAGGTCATCAGGATCAACGTATTGCGGAAGTCGATCTCGCGCCCTTCGCCGTCGTTGGCCACGCCTTTGTCGAAGATTTGGTAGAACAGATTGAGCACGTCCGGATCGGCCTTCTCGACTTCATCGAGCAGCACCACCGAGTACGGCTTCTGGCGCACGGCTTCGGTGAGCATGCCGCCCTCGCCGTAACCGACGTAGCCTGGCGGTGCACCGATCAGGCGGGAAACGGTGTGTTTCTCCTGGAACTCGGACATGTTGATGGTGGTGATGAAACGGTCGCCGCCGTACAGCAGGTCGGCGAGTGCCAGTGCGGTTTCGGTCTTGCCGACGCCGCTCGGGCCGACCAGCAGGAACACGCCGACCGGTGCGTCAGGCTTGTTCAGGCCGGCAGCGGTGGCGCGCATCGAGCGATCCAGGGCGTGCACGGCTTGTTCCTGACCCCGAATGCGGGTGCGCAGGTCGGTGGCGAAGCTGGCGACCTTGGCGTTGTGCTCGCGGGCCAGTTGCGCCAGCGGCACGCCGGTCCAGGCGCTGATCACTTCGGCCACCAGACGCGGGCAGACTTCGAAGCTGACCAGACGCTCCTTGACCTGAGCGGCGGTCAGGGCGCTGTGGGTTTCGTTGAGTTGCGCTTCCAGCGCTTCGACGCTTTGGCCTTCTTCAACCTCGGCAGCAACGGTTTCGATCACCGTGCCTTCGGCGTCTTCTTCAACAGTCACTGTCGGCTCGACCGCAGCGGCTTCACGGGCCTTGGCCAGTTGCTGACGCAGTTCCAGCAGGCGCTCGGCCAGTTGTTTCTGCTCGGTCCACTGGGTTTCCAGTGCGACCATTTCGGCTTCGGCTTCGTCCAGACGCGCTTCCAGTGCCTCCAGCGCTTCGTGGTCGATCAGCAGACCGGCTTCGGCATCGCGGCGCAGGGCCTGACGCTGACGGCCACCTTCAGCCAGTTCGCCACGCAGGCGCTCCAGGCTTTCCGGGGCGGCAGCGAGGCTGATGCGAACACGGGCGCAGGCGGTGTCGAGCACGTCGACAGCCTTGTCCGGCAGTTGGCGTCCGGCGAGGTAACGGGCGGACAGTTCCGCTGCAGAAACCACCGCGTCATCGCGCAGGTAGATGCCGTGGCTCTTCTCGTAGACCTGCGCCAGGCCACGCAGGATGGTCACCGCTTCGCTCACGGTCGGTTCGTGCAGCTGAACCGGCTGGAAACGACGGGCCAGCGCCGGGTCTTTCTCGAAGTATTTCTTGTACTCGGCCCAGGTGGTCGCGGCGATGGTGCGCAGTTCGCCCCGAGCCAGTGCCGGTTTCAGCAGGTTGGCCGCGTCGGAACCGCCGGCGTTGCCGCCCGCGCCGATCAGGGTGTGGGCTTCGTCGATGAAAAGGATGATCGGCTTCGGCGAGGCTTTGACCTCGTCGATCACGCCTTTCAGACGACGCTCGAATTCACCTTTGACGCTGGCACCGGCCTGCAACAGGCCCATGTCCAGCGACAGCAGCTCGACGCCCTTGAGCACTTGCGGCACTTCACCGGCAGCGATGCGCGAGGCCAGGCCTTCGACGATGGCGGTTTTACCGACACCGGCTTCACCGACCACGATCGGGTTGTTCTTGCGACGACGGGCGAGGATGTCGACCATCTGGCGGATCGCGCCATCGCGGCACAGCACCGGGTCGAGTTTGCCGTCGCGGGCCTGTTGGGTCAGGTTGTGGGTGAAGCGCTCGAGCAGCGATTCGCCCTGGGCGGCCGGTTTGCCGTTGGCCGCTGCCTGAGGCTGTTGCGACAGGGCAAATTCCTTCAGGCGATCAATGTTCAGTTTGGCCAGCAACGGCTGGTAGCGGCTGCCGGCGTAGCGCATCGGGTTGCGCAGCAGCGCGAGGATCAGCGCCGCGTCTTCGACCGAGGTCTGGCCCAGTTCAAGGTTGGCCACCAGCAGCGCGTCCTGCAGCCACTGCACCAGTTCCGGGGCGAACACCGGGTTGCGCGAAGCGCTGTGCTCGACCCGCGATTGCAGGGCGGCGCTCAGCTCGCCGGCATCAACATCGGCATCCTGCAGCGCGCGGGAGAGCAGACCGTTCGGGCGCTCCAGCAGGCCGAGCAGCAAGTCTTCGACCAGAATCTTGCTGCCGCCACGGGCCACGCAGCGCTCGGCCGAACGCTCCAGATCGCGACGGGTTTCGGCGTCCAGCGCCTGGATGAGTTGTTGCAGGTCTACGTTGATCATGGCTCACGTCCTTAATGAATTTTGCTGCCCAGGGTCACCACGCCGTCTGCTTTTTCGCAGCCCAGCCAACTGGTCCACCCCAGGCGACAGTCGTTCTTCTCGCCAATGCGCAGTTCGCGGATTTCTTCCGGGCGCAGCACCAGGCGAATGTCGTAATCGAGCGGGTCACGCAAGGTGAACCGCACCAGCGCGCAGAGCGGCTGGTAACCGAAACCGATGGGCAGGAATTCGTGGAAGCGTTCCCAGTCGAGTTCGGTGATGTGAATGCGGAATTTGCCGCTGCGATCGCGCACGCGTTCGCCCAGCACCAGGTCTTCACCCAGTACGCTGTTGGCGAAGCCGAGGCGGTTGCGCTGTTCTTCGAGGATTTCCACGCGGCGCTCGATGCACTGCTCGATGACCAGGTCTTCGTGCTTGAAGTAGTAACGCAGCACCGCTTCGATCAACGCCGCCGAGTGCGCCCGCAAGCTGAGCAGGCCGAGGTACGGCAGCAGGCGTTTCCAGTTCAGTTCCTTGGCCTTGCGAATCTCGTCGCCGCCGAGGCCGATCAGGGCGAACAGCTGCGAGGAAAACGGGTCGACCGCGCCGCTCTGGAAGCTCGCGCGGTAACGGTATTTGCGCCAGATCGGCAGCATCAGCCGTTGCAGGCGATGGTGGAACAGGTCGAGGAAGTTGCGCGTCGGGTTGCCGTCTTCGCTGTCGCCCAAGGCTTGCTCGCCATAGAACGCCGGCAGCGGCGAGCCGGAACCGACCAGACCGATCAGGTTGAACCGCAGGCGCGCACGCATCTGCCCGTGCTCTTCAAAAAACTCCACGCGATCGACGTCGCTGCGCGGAAATCCGAGGCTCGGGTTGGCCTGGAATTCCAGCTGGTCGTACAGATCGTCTTCGCTCAGGTACGGGTGCGCATCGCGCAGCCGGTCGATCACCAGCAGCACGGCCTGAAACAGCGAGTACTCGCGTATTACCTTCGTCAGCCCGCTTAAAGCAGGGGCTGCAGGCCCATACGTGGTGTCCATTGGTACACCTCTCCCTGTGTGCTTTTTACCCGCAGCTCATGGAATGAATTGAGACTGGCGTAAAGCGCGAAAAACTCGTTGAGAACCGAGGCGAAGACGAACAGGTCGCCTTCGCCGATATACCCTTCTGGGTCGATGGTCAGTTCGGTGCGCAGACCGCGCACCGGCAAACCACGGTGCAAGCGGTCCACGTGGTGATGCTTGATGTGCTTGAGACCGCCGAGCAGGCGTTTGCTGACCTTCTCCGCGTGCTGGTCGTAGTAGCGCGGCAGGTCGTAGGTTTCGAGAATCACCTTCAGTGCATTGACGTCGGCCAGCGACAGATAGTTAAGCGACATGTTGCTGATCAGCTTCCACAGGAAGTCACGGTTCAGCGGCGGCGCGAAACTGGAAGTGGCCGGGGTGATGTTGCGGAAACTCAGGAACTCCGGGGTCTCTTCGCACGCCATGCAGATCTGCCCGAGCTTGAGTTTGCGCGGCAGGTTCTGGTTGGTGCAGACCAGCTCGATCGACAGGGTTTCATGGGCTTCGGTGTGGCGGATGCCGAAGCTCAGGTAGGTGTCGAGGCCGTCGTGCAGCAGCGACGAACGCTGGCGGATGCTGTAATGCGGACGGCTGTTGGGCACGTCGAAACTTGGGTCGTGCTCGAAGGATTCGAACGGCACGTATTCCTGATAACCGAGGCCGCCGGGTTTCCAGCCAGTCACGGTCTCCACCGAGAACACGCCGCAGTTTTCCAGATCGTATTCGGCCGGCAGCAGCAGGTATTCATCCTGTTTGCCGTCGAGGCGGATCGGCAGTGCGTCGTGCTTGAACAGGTTGACGATCGGCGTGCAGAACAGCTTCACGTTATCCAGGGTCGGACGCATGCGCATGATGCCGCTCTTGCGGATGTCGAAGCGCAATTCCAGGCCACGCATCTGCTTGAGGGTGTCTTCCGGCAGTGCCTTGAGAATGTCCAGACCGTGGACATCGACGAACAGGAACTTGTCCTGGAAGGCAAAGTATTCCTGCAGATAGCGATAGCCGCGGAAGGTGTTCAGCGGATACGGGATCAACGCTTCTTCTTCGGCAAAGCCCACTGGTTTGACCCGGTCGCCCGGAATCTTGAACGCCATCGGCTTGCCGCTCACACCGTCGATCGGCTTGCCGGCGCCGTCGAGCGGGATCAGTTCGATGCCATCGAGGTTGCGCAGCAGGCTCAGGTAGAGCATCTGGCTGATGTAGCGCTCGCCGGCAAAGTGCAGGCGCAGTTTGCTCAGCTCCAGCTCGCCGAGGTGGCCGTCGGCACTCATCTCCAGGCGCAGGCTGAGCAGCGAACCGTCGCCCTTCACCGAGTAGTTGAGCGCGGCCAGATCCAGCGCCATGACTTCGGTCGGGTAGCAGGTGCGGAAGCGGCAGCGCACGTCTTCGATCGGCACGCTTTCGATCGGCGTGTCACGCTCGACCTTCAGCGCCGGCCCGGAACGCTTGAGCGGGTCGAACTGCAGAATGCTGAACGCCGGCAGCGGCCGCATGTAGTTCGGCCACAACAACTGCATCAGGGAATGGCTGAGCTCCGGCAACTCGTCATCGAGCTTCTGGCGCAGCCGCCCCGTCAGAAACGCAAAGCCTTCCAGCAACCGCTCCACATCCGGATCCCGCCCGGCCTGCCCCAGGAACGGCGCCAACGCCGGACTACGCTCGGCGAAACGGCGACCCAGCTGGCGCAGTGCGGTGAGTTCGCTTTGGTAGTAGTGGTTAAAGGACACGGGTTACCTGCCTGGTAGTGGAACTCATGGAATAACTGTCCTGTGGATTACGCTCGATACCTGACCTGATCATTGGATGGCACTCTCAGGCTGGTTCGGCTGGATGCGTCCAGCGATGTTTCTTGATACCCAGCGCAACTCGATGACTTGAGAAGCGAGGATTGCCAGCAAGGTGACGCAACCTTGAGCGACGCCATAAAACAAGGCTCTCAATGGGTTGTCGGGGAGCATCCAAAGCAGGATGAAGCCCACCATAAGGCTCAGAATCACCAGTTTGGCAACGAGGCTTGGAATCAGCGCAGCAATAAAATTGACACCGAGAAAAATGTAAAACATCGCGTAGCTGGCAATACCGATCGCGACCCCACGCGTGGTGAACCCGCCGTTCAGATGCTTGTAGGCATGTACTACTGCATTATTCAAAAACACGTAGGCCACACATCCGAAGGCATGGACAAACAGGCACATGGCGATACGGGAGTAGTTGCTCATGCTGGTCTCAGATTTCCGTACCACGATCCAAGGCCATGGATAGCTACAACAGCAGCCAAAACCGAGAGCGTTAGTGCGCGGTGAAGGCGTGAATTTCGAGCCGCCCGATGTGAGGCAGTCAGGAGCAATACAAAGCTCAACAAGGCCAGGCAGCCAAACAGATCACTGTCAGCAACACTGGCCAGATACCCCTGCAAACTCATTGCGTGCATGAATAACGCTCTCCAACTTTCTCAGGTAGCGAGGCCGCCTTTAAATCAGGCATCAACGACACTCTGAAACTATCCAACTTTCCCAGCCTTCAGAGCCTGGATAAACAATCATCTCTCCGCGAAACTCGGGTGCAATGCCGGGACTCCCCTCATCCCGCCAGAGATACCATTCTGATGTTTTTAGTAGATCGTTATTTTTTGTATAAACGCGATAAAAATACGGGCTGCTAAAGTACTTAAACGCACGACCAGCCACTACACCCAAAAAATTGTAATTCGGTGAATACGTTGCGATATAGCAGCTTCCTGAGTCATTCCAGTCAATGAAAAGAGGCTCCGCGGCCTTTGAGCTAAGCACCTTCAAGCCCAAAAGAACCAAAACTGGCACAAGCACGCACAACGAAAAAAGTAAAAAGCTCTTTCTAAGGGATGCTTTCATGGCATTGCCTTAGCTGATCGTTGCGAAAACTCTGCAAAATCTGCAGAGGTAAAACGATGATGAATGGATACAGGAATTTTCTTGACCGTAGAGTACACAAACAAATCACCACCCTTGCCAAGCTTGCTGCGGTAATTATTGTAACTATCGTTGGTCACTTTGAAGTAAACCTTCCCCTCAGATTCATATGTTTCTGGCGAAGTTAAATATGCAAAAATGCTCGGCCTGACAACGCCGTCGTGATTCCAATACCCAAGCAGTTGGTCGCTGCCATCTTCATTCAGAAACTCATATGTATCACGTACATAACAACCAATTTCTTCAATCGTTAATGTAGCAGCCATTTTTTTCGTCTTGGGTGTAGTGCTGAATTTTGTGACTGCAAATTTAATAACAAATCCACCCAATGTGCCGTACACATCATCCAATGGGTTATTCTTCTTTTCCGAAGTGGTAATCCCGATAGATCGAAAATTATATTGCGTAGCAGACTCCAGCATTCTTGCACTCAGGGCACTGTAGTCATGAGCACCCCTAGCAAGGTCCTGGTTAGCCTCATCAAGAACTCCAAGCGTTCTCATGCAAGTCATAAATTGCAAAAGCCCCGGTGCTAATTGCGTCAGTCCCTTTTGACGGCCAATAAGCTCATTGTATTGACTGGGGCTTGCGGCCTTCGCAATAAGCTCTTTGATGGTTTCACCTGTGTGGGGCGAGGAGGAGGTAAGCCATTCAAAATCCAAATCATCAAACAGTTTTTCTTGGGTGATCTTGTCAACGGCAAGACGTCCCCGCTTCTCACTTGAGGACATCACGAAAGGCGCACCGTCGAACCAACGCTGCATGATTCGAGCGCTTTCCTTCCAGCCCATTTTTCTCATCACACCTGGAATATCTGTGATCTGGAAATGATCGACGGCCGCTTCCGCTGGCTTCTTGTCAGAGGAAGGGGTGAGTTGAGCTGTTACAGGAGTGGGTGCCGGCATGTGATAGTCCCTTAAGCAATCACGAGCGAAGTCTGTTCTTCGACGATAAGCGTGACACTTTCAGCGAGGTGGGAAGCAATAGGCCTCGTTCGACCTTGTGCATCAGTAACGCCCCTGACCTCTTTACCGGAGGCTGTACGCAAGGTGTACGGCCGGTCAGCAACCGGTGCGCCGGTTCTAGGATTACGAACCACAAAGTGCTGACTAAACGGCCACTGAATCTCCACCGGCAACGGCGGCACAAACGGCGCCGGCGAATGCGAATTGCCGATAATCACCGTCCCGGATCCAGCCGTGACTTTATTGCCATGAGATCCAACCGAACCGACCGTGGCGGCCGGTTTGCCGTTGATCAGAACCGTCGTCGCCAGATCGCCGACCATCGCACCACCACACGCGGAGGCATCGCCTTCGCGGGCGGCCGGGAGGCCGTCGAAGAACACGTCGCCGGAACCGGCGGCAATCGGGTTGGTGCCGTGGCCGGGGAGCGGGCAAGCGGTGGGGTCGGATACGCGTGCTGCAGGTTTGCCAGACATCGGGGTTCTCCTTAGTTGACCTTCACTTGACCGCTGCCATCCAGGCGCGCGGCGAAACTGACCTGACGCTTGAAACCCTCGACTTCCAGCAGGCCTTCGATGCTGAAGGCCAGGCGAAGCTGATCGTGGTCACGCGGCAGGGAAATGACACGCACGTTGCTCAGGCGCGGTTCGTAGGCTTCGATGAAGCTTTCGATGGCCAGGCGGGCCTGACTCAGGGAGTCGTGCAGGCTCAGGCGCATGTCATTGAGATCGGGCAACCCGTAGTCGGACAGCGTTTGCACGCTGCCGGCCCGGGTGCTGAGCATTTTGGCCAGATGGGCAGCCACCGACGCCATGGCCGAAGCCTCGAGGCTCTTGCCCTTGCGCTGTTCCGCGTCGCCGTTGAGGCGCTCGAAAAGGCTGCCGTATCCGTCCATGAGTCGCTCTTACTCTTTGTCCAGCTTGCCAACCAGCGACAGGGTGAAATCGGCACCCATGTACTTGAAGTGCGGACGCACGTTCAGGCTGACGCGGTACCAGCCCGGCTCGCCTTCAACGTCGCTGACGATCACTTGCGCAGCGCGCAGCGGACGACGGCCACGCACTTCGGCGCTCGGGTTTTCCTGGTCGGCCACGTACTGGCGGATCCACTTGTTCAGCTCCAGCTCGAGGTCGGTACGCTCTTTCCACGAACCGAGTTGCTCGCGCTGCAGCACTTTCAGGTAGTGAGCCAGGCGGTTGACGATCATCATGTACGGCAGTTGGGTGCCGAGCTTGTAGTTCAGCTCTGCAGCCTTGCCTTCTGCGCTGATGCCGAAGAACTTCGGCTTCTGCACCGAGCTTGCGGAGAAGAACGCCGCGTTGTCGGAGCCTTTGCGCATGGTCAGGGAGATGAAGCCTTCCTCGGCCAGTTCGTATTCACGACGGTCGGAAACCAGAACCTCGGTAGGAATCTTGGTTTCGATTTCGCCCATGCTTTCGAAGTGGTGCAGAGGCAGGTCTTCAACCGCGCCGCCGCTCTGTGGGCCGATGATGTTCGGGCACCAGCGGAACTTGGCGAAGCTGTCGGTCAGCTTGGTGCCGAACGCGTAAGCGGTGTTGCCCCACAGGTAGTGCTCGTGGCTGTTGGCAACGTTTTCCTTGTACACGAACGACTTGACCGGGTTTTCTTCCGGGTCGTACGGGTTACGCAGCAGGAAACGCGGAACGGTCAGGCCGACATAGCGGGAGTCTTCGGAGGTACGGAAGCTCTGCCATTTGGCGAATTGCGGGCCTTCGAAGTGATCTTTCAGATCCTTCAGGTCCGGCAGACCGGTGAAGCTTTCCAGACCGAAGAATTTCGGGCCGGCGGCGGCGATGAACGGTGCGTGGGACATGCAGGCTACGCTGGACACGTACTGCATCAGCTTCACGTCCGGCGAGCTTGGGGACATGTAGTAGTTGGCAATGATCGCGCCAACCGGCTGACCACCGAACTGGCCGTATTCAGCGGTGTAGATGTGCTTGTACAGGCCGGACTGCATGACTTCCGGCGAGTCTTCGAAATCGTCCAGCAGGTCTTCTTTGGAGACGTTGAGGATTTCGATCTTGATGTTTTCGCGGAAGTTGGTGCGGTCGACCAGCAGTTGCAGGCCACGCCACGACGATTCCAGCGCCTGGAAGTCCGGGTGGTGCAGGATTTCGTCCATCTGACGGCTGAGCTTGGCATCGATCTCGGCGATCATGCGGTCAACCATGGCTTTCTTGACCGGCTCACCGTTGTTCTGCGGCTTGAGCAGCTCTTCGATGAACGCCGACACACCGCGCTTGGCGATGTCGTAGGCTTCGTCGTCCGGCGTCAGGCGGGTTTCGGCGATGATGCTGTCGAGAATGCTGTACTCGCCGTTTTCTGCGGCGTTCTGTTGTGCTGCGCTAGTGCTCATTGTGTTGGCTTCCTTGGCTGCTGGAGTCTCAAGCGTCCGGAGCTGCGGCGTTCAGGCCCAGCTCACCGAGTACGCGACCGCGGGATTCATCGTCGGCGAGCACGCCTTCGATGGCTTTACGGAACGCAGGTGCGTTACCCAGCGGGCCTTTGAGGGCCACCAGCGCGTCGCGCAGTTCCATCAGTTTTTTCAGCTCAGGCACTTGCTCGACCAGGCTGGCCGGGTTGAAGTCCTTCATGGAGTTGACGCGCAGTTGCACAGCCAGCTCGTCGGCCTCGCCATCTTCCTGCAGACGGTTCGGCACGCTCAGCGTCAGACCCAGCTCTTGCTTGGCCAGCACTTCGTCGAAGGTCATCTTGTCGATGCTGATCGGCTTGCGATCCTCGATCTTGCGATCGTCCTTGCGGTGGGTGTAGTCACCGATTGCCAGCAGCTTCAGCGGCAGTTCAATCTCTTCCTGAGCACCGCCGGTGGCGGGTTTGAAGGTTACGTTGATGCGTTCCTTGGGGGCTACCGAGCCTTCTTTGGCCATGGCTTTTCTCCTTGCGGTTGTGGCCCTGGGGCCTATTCGAGTACCACTTCGAGGTCGAGGTGGCACAGCCTGCGATAAATCTCTTCCTTGCGTTCACGTACGGCATGGTTCTGCGGTAACAACTCGCAGCAACTGTGCAGCAGGTGCAGCACTTCCAATGCAAGATCGGGCTCCCAGGCGTGCAGGCCTGAGTCCTGTAATGTCTGATCGAGGGTTTCGAGCTGGTTCTTGGCGAGTTCGTATTTCTTGGCCAGGAAGCACAGCCGCGCGAGGGCGAACTGCCAGAAGAAGCGTTCGCGCCCGCCGTGCGCCGATTGCAGACCCTGCTTGAGGATCTGCACGGCAGGCTTGAGGCCTTCCTTGCGCAGGATCGGCTGGACTTCCTCCAAGGCTTTTTCCCAGGCTGGCTGGGTTTCGACGTTCTCGGTCTCGACCTTGCGCGGCGCGCTGGCGCTTTGCAGGTGCGGCATGACGTTGCCGGAGATCCACGCCCGGGTGGACGGATCGGCGAACGGCGCGCCGTCATGGAAACGCAGCTCGATGATGCCGGGCAGGCGCTGAATCAAAAGCGCGAAGTGGATTTCCACTTCGCCCATGGCCAGCTCGGCGTTGAGGTTCTGGAGACATTCCCAGACCATCCTCTGGCCATCGAACCAGAACGGCGCCTTCGCCAGGCTCGCCTCCAGTTCCACCAGCAGGTCGGCGTATTTGCCCTGATCGAAACGGTCCTGATACTGCTTGAGCTTGTCCACCGGCAACCCGCGCAGCACGGTGATCTGCTCGGCGTTGCGCTCGGGCACCGCGTCGATGGTCATCCACAGCAAGGTGCGGTTGAGGCGCAGCGCACGCAGGTCGGTGGCTTTCTGCTTGAGCCACCAGGCGCACAGCGGGCGGGCGCTTTCCTGCTGGGCGCGCAGAGCCTTGTGGGCTTCTTTCTCATTGTCAATCGGCGCACCGGGGGCCAGTAACTGGCTGGCGGCCTGCTTGACCTGCGCCACCGCCGCACCCACCACGCCGGGTGCCGGCTGATTGTCAGCGGCACGCTGGATCATGGTTTTCAGGCGGCGAGAAAGCGGCAGCAGCAGCGGCGCATCATCGCCCAGGTGCTCGGTGCAGGCGGCGTCGAGACCGGACAGATGCTCGGACAACTGCCGGAACATCGGCAGCTGTTCCTTGATCGCGATGTTCTCGGTGATCACCTGCTCAAGGCGCGGCACCAGCCAGCCAATGGCGGCGGCCCGGGTGCGGGGTTTGAGCGGGTGAATCTCGGCCCAGTGGTTTTCCGACAAGTGGTGCAGAAAACCGAGGCCGGCCAGCAGGCCGGGGAAGGATTCACGCTGGTACAGCGACCAGGTCAGCCAGGCGCCGACACGCAAATCCTTGGATTGGGTACGCAGGAGGTTTTCGCTGTTTTCGCGAATTTTCAGCCAGTCGATCTGCCCGCTTTCGTGCATCGACGAGGCTTTGGCCAGCTCGCTTTCCAGGGCCTCGAATTCGCTCGAGAAACGAACGTCTTCGCCCGCAAAATTCTCTTTGGAAACAGAGACTTTAGCGAGTTCGAGGTAATGGGCGGAAAGTTTGCTTGAGTAGGACATCCATGGCCTTTATTAGGATTACGGTCGTGCGCCTATTGGAGTTGCAGCGGCGCGGGACAGTATCGAAGAGCAGTCGGAAGACTCATCCAATTGAGTGTTTGCTCTTTCAAGTGCGCGCATCGTAATCACTATGATGGCCACTAGCAAGCATCCGATTAAACAACAAGACGAACTGTTCATTGGGCGCTGTAGGAGATCGCCCTATATGTGACAGGGGATTCCCTGATGTCCCTTTATATTTCACTTTTAAGCCTATCCCTTCCGAAAGCATTGGGCCAGAGCGGCCGGCGCGCGGCATCGAGAACATCTGCACGCTCGTTCCACAAGTAAGCGGCGAAAGCATGACAAACCCCGAAAAAATTTGAAGTAGGACGCTTCCGAAAATACACCGCCATTTATTAACAAATGACTGGCGACAACAGACAACATTAAAAGTGCCATCAAATTGATGGCATTTATATGTTTAATAGTCCTGGATCCTTGCCTGCATAAGACTATTACGCAAGATTCCAATCATTCGCCGTCAGTTTCTCACAGCCATTTCCCACAATTTCCACGTTGTTTTACAACCCGGAAAGCTCCGACTTAAACAAGGGATCCTTCTTACATAAATCTGTTTAACGCCTTGTTAGCGTGCCGGCCAATGTTCGCGTGCGCTGACCAGGGAGGGTTTCGACATCACGCCGTCTTCCCCTCTCTGCTTAAGGACAAGCGTATGTCTGGAGCTGTCAGTTCTGCGCGCTTTACGCTGCAGATTCCCGCTGTTCGCAACGACTTCAAGGTGCTGGCCTTCGAAGGCACCGAGACCATCAGCACCCTTTATGCCATCCACGTCGAACTGGTCAGTGAAGACCCCGACTTCGATATGGAAGGCCTGCTCAGTCAGTCTGCCTTCCTGCAGTTCGGCCTGAACGGTGAAGGCATTCATGGACGCATCGACGATGTGTTGGCGGGTGAATCCGACAAACGCCTGACCCGTTATCGCCTGACTCTGGTGCCGAGCCTGCACTATTTGCAGTTCAGTCACGATCAACGGATTTACCAGGGGCAGACTGTCCCGCAGATCATCACGCAAACACTCAAGCGACACGGCATCCTCGCCGATGCGTTCACGTTCCATGTCCAGCCCCTAGCAGCACGGGATTACTGCACCCAATACGACGAAAGCGATTTCGAGTTCATTCAGCGCGTGTGTGCCGAGGACGGAATCGCCTGGCATCACCAGCACTCCGCACAAGGCCATTTGCTGGTGTTCACCGATGACTCGGTGTTCCTCCCGACATTGCGCGCCACACCCTATCGCCGGGATAGCGGGATGGTCCCGGAATATCCAGTAGTCAGCAGGTTTTCCTTGCGCGCCGCCACCCGGACAAGCCGGGTCACGCGACGCGACTATGACCTGAGGCGACCGACGCTTTTAATCGAAAGCCGCTTCAGCGCCGAATTCACCCCGACGCTTGAGGACTACCAATACCCGTTGCCGCTGGCCAACGAAAAGCGTGGCAAGCAACTGGCCCGTCAGGCCCTGGAGCGCCATCGCGCAGACTATGAAATGGCAGAGGGTCAAAGCAACCAACCTACCTTGCGCTGCGGCCATCTGCTTGAACTGACCGAACACCCTCGCCAGAAATGCAACGATCTGTGGCTGCTGCTCGGGATCAGCCACACCGGGCGGCAGCCGCAAGTGCTCGAAGAGTCGGTTAGCAGCGAAACTCAATCGGCGGACGGTTTTACCCAAGGCTATCGCAACACCTTCCACGCCATTCCGGCCGAGGTAGTTTTCCGTCCGCCGCTTCCCGCACGCAGGCTACCACTGGTCAGCCAGACCGCCCGGGTGACCGGCCCCAAAGGCGAAGAGATCTACTGCGATGAGTTCGGTCGCGTAAAAGTCGAATTCCACTGGGACCGGACCGAATTAAACAGTGAGCGCAGCAGTTGCTGGGTGCGGGTCTCGTCGAGCTGGGCCGGGAACGGTTTCGGTGTCGTCACCCTCCCCCGCATCGGGACGGAAGTGGTGGTGACCTTCGTGGAAGGTGATCCCGACAAGCCGCTGATTACCGGCTGCGTGATCAACAAGGTCACGCCCGCGCCTTACAAACTGCCCGAGCACAAGACCCGAACCGTGCTGCGCAGTCGCAGCTCGCCTGACACCGGCGGCTACAGCGAATTTACGATTGAAGACCGCGCCGGACTGGAACTGGTCTACCTGCGTGCCCAGCGCGACATGGAGCGGCAGGTTCTCCATGACAGCCGGCTGGCGGTCGGGCGCGATCGTTGGGAAAGCATC
Source organism: Pseudomonas sp. GW456-12-10-14-LB2 (assembly GCF_002884345.1). Taxonomy (NCBI): domain Bacteria; kingdom Pseudomonadati; phylum Pseudomonadota; class Gammaproteobacteria; order Pseudomonadales; family Pseudomonadaceae; genus Pseudomonas; species Pseudomonas sp. GW456-12-10-14-LB2. The sequence goes on along the minus strand of NZ_POHV01000036.1, from coordinate 47,940 downwards.
CAGGGCAGCAGCCAGACGACGGCCGGGAAAATCATTACCGTCGAGGCGGGCCAGCAGGTGCAGATCAAGGCCGGCGCCAGCGTGGTGCTGGATGCCGGCGCCAGCATCACGCTGAAGGCGGGCGGTCACCACATCGTGATCGACAGCGGCGGGATCTTCAGCAGTACCGAGATGGTGGCGGGAGGAAAGACGTCCGCCAGCGGAGCCGCTGATCATCCAGAAGCCGCAATGGCGGGTACCTTGGCCGCAGGACCAGCAACTGCTTCCACTCAAGCAGCGGAGGAAGGAGAACTCGAAGAAGAGGAGGAAGAGGTCGAACTGGAAGACGAGTTACCTGCTGGCATCACCTTGCGGATCGGCGTGTTTTTCGATGGGACGGGGAACAATCTGTTCAACAGCGAACAGGTGAAGGGCTGCTATGCGCGGGATGTGAATCTTGAGGAGGAAGCCGAGGACATTCGACAGTTCTGCCAGATGCATGGGTATGACGGACAGGGCAATGTGCCGGATAACAGTTATGGGAATGATGCGAGCAATGTGGCGAGGCTGTATGAGTTATATCGCGATGACCAAGGGCGGCAACTGGCGAAAGAGGAAACCATCGCGTACATACCGGTCTATCTTGAGGGCATAGGTACGAGTGCCGATAAGGACGACTCGGTTTTTTCGCAAATGACTGGCACGGGTGCACAAGGTGTACTGGCGAGAGTCAAGCAAAGCCCGACCAGCATCATTCCTGGGATTCGCCTTTTTGAGTCGGCGAACCCGACCCTGAAGGTGGAATCCGTTCAGTTCGACATCTTCGGCTTCAGCCGCGGCGCCGCTGCTGCGAGACACTTCGCCAATGAAGTGATGAAAGGCGAGCAAAGCCCGCTGGCGCAATTACTTCCCGCGGACTCGTCACTGTTCCTTGAGAGCTTCTCCTGGCGGGCCAACATCGATGTCAGCATTAACTTCATCGGCATCTTCGACACCGCTGCCGCCATAGGCAGCATGGCTGACGGCGATTTCAGCGTCCATGACGCCAACAACCCCGGCGTCAATCTGTATCTGGCGCCGGACATTGCAAAGAAAGTTGTGCACCTGGTTGCCCGGGACGAACGCCGCCACAACTTTTCGCTCAACAGCGCCGGAAACGCCGACATTGTGTTGCCGGGCGTCCACTCCGACTTGGGCGGCGGGTACTTACCGAATCTTGTCGAACGGGTACTGCTGAGCAAGCCGCGCTGCAGTCGCGACGTGGACTTTAATACCCCTTCGTCGTCGACCAACGCTTATCGGTTGGCCGAGCAAGAACTCGGCAGGCTTCAGGACCAACTGCATTTCTATGGGCTGACGCTTCAAGTCAAAACCTGGGCGGTGGAAACGGCCAGCAACGTCAAGGGCGATCGGCGCAAATCAAAAAATGTCTACGCAGCGGTCTACAGCGAACGAGTTGTGCGCAATGACCTGTCCCTGATTTACCTGCGAATCATGCGGGAGCTGGCGAACCGGCACGGGGTAGAGTTCGAAACGATTAACCAAGAATCTCAGAGTTACGCGCTACCGGGAGAGCTCAAGGGTATCGCCCGAAAATTGATGATGTTTGCGCTGGGTGAATCCCGCAGTCTCGATTTGAGCCTGAACGAGCATGCGCTACTCGCTCAACGCTACATTCATCTGTCATCCAACTGGAATGCTGCGAAGGGACTCAACGAAACCGGGCTGAGCATCCTGTTTATCAACCGCCCCGCCGATCAGTCTGTTCGTGTGGTGCACCCTAATGCGTGAGAACTCGTACATGCTCAAGATTGGCTTTGCATTGATATTCATTGTGTTGCTGGGCGGCTGCACTTCCGGTGGTACAAGATTGCTGCCTTATGACGGCTGGATGCTCAGGTTTTTCACACCCGACTACATGGAGGCCTGGATCGAAAATGCCGACGTCGTGGACGTCAACAAACGCGTATTTCTGGACACAGCCGGTGGAGTTCCAGCATTTGCCTATCCGCGACCGTACAGTAAAGGCGTACCCGCCACTTTCCGTGGGCAGGCACCAGGATGGCCGGAACATCCGGTAGGCAAAGGTCGACGTGTCACGGGGGCCGCGCTGCCCTATCTGGTCTTCGTCCGCTGGTATTCCATGGCCGAACCACAGACTTACAAAGCCTTCATAAAAATTCCGGACTCAGTTCGCCAGATCATGCTCAAGGGCGAGAGGGTTTTCTGTCGGGCAGACGGCAAGTGGATCACGGATTACCGAAATATGATGGTCATCGGCCTCGCGCCAGGCGGCATCGCCAAGGTCTGGCTGGGCGGCCAGTGTCTTTTGTCGACCGAAGTCATGCGGGTCCAGGGCAAGATCGATCCCAAAGGTCCCTACGGTGGCAAGACCAACGGAAGACACAGGCAGCTCTATGAAGAATCCAAGGCCTACATCGAAAAATACGGCATCCCCTACGACTCCTGGTGACCACTCGATTGTCGGGCACCGTCTACCGCCAGCGACCACAATACAACTCACTGCAATTCCTCACTGATACGGACATTGGCAAATGGATGAAAACAGACGGCCCATCAAGACCCGCTCCGCGGGCTGGGCGAAACGCTTCACGGATGAACTGGTCAAGCGGGACATCTCCCCCAACCAGATCTCCGTCATCAGCATGCTCTTCGCGTTGTTCGGCGCGGTGACGCTGTACATCGATAACGGCGTGGCCGGTTCGATCCTGTGTATCGTCGGCATTCAACTGCGGCTGCTGTGCAATCTGTTAGACGGGATGGTGGCGATCGAAGGCGGCAAGCAGTCGGCCGTTGGCAGCCTGTACAACGAGTTTCCGGATCGAGTTGCCGACAGTTTGCTGATCGTGGGTCTGGGTTTTGCCATCGGCCAGTCCGATCTTGGCTGGTTCGCTGCACTGGCTGCCGCGCTCACGGCGTATGTCCGGGTGTTCGGTGGTTCACTCGGGCTCACCCAGAGCTTCATGGGACCGATGGCCAAGCAGCACCGGATGGCGGTGATGACCGTGGCGTTGCTGTTGAACGTGTTCGAAACCCTTTACTACGCGACCCACTACGCTTTGCTGATCGCGCTGGTGATCATCGCCCTTGGCTCCGTCGCGACCTGCGTGACGCGCACCCTGGCCATCGCCAGACAACTGAAGGGGAATGCCCATGTGGATCAGTAATGCGCTGATTTCGGTGCTGCGCTTCTTGATCGGCGTGACCGCACGCTGGGAAAGCCCGCCGGACCTCACGCGCCAGCGTATCTACTACGCCAACCACACCAGCCACATGGACACCCTGGCGATCATCGCCGCACTGCCGCCGGAAGCCCGGTTGAACGTGAAACCGGTGGCGGCCGCCGACTACTGGGGCAAGAACCGCTTTCTGTCATACATCTCGCAGAAAGGCCTGAATGCGGTGTTGATCGAGCGCAATCCTGCGCCGGGTACCAACGTGCTCGAGCCGATCTTCGATGTGGTGCGGGCCGGTCATTCGATCATCATTTTTCCTGAAGGGACGCGCTCCACTCAGCCGCTGCCGGGGGAGTTCAAGTCCGGGATCTTCCGCCTTGCCGAAACCTTTCCGGACGTCGATCTGGTGCCGATCTACCTGGAAAACCTGCATCGCTCGATGCCCAAGGGCAAACATGTGCCGCTGCCGATCATCTGTACGATCCGCATCGGCGACCCGCTGCAACGAATCGCCGGCGAGGAGAAACAGGCGTTTCTGGAACGGGCGCGTGACGCCATCGTGAGGTTGTCGAAATGAGTCTGGAAACCAAGTTCCTGTGGTTCTTCGCGGCAATCGCCGGGTTGCTGGCGGTGGCTTCGCTGATTGGCGGCGTACTGGCACGGCGGGCGAAGAGCGAAAGCTCGATCGCGACCATCGAAAACCTCATCCAGCGCGTGAATGCCTGGTGGGGGATGGTCATTATTTTCTTTGTGTCCTGGCTGCTCGGCCCCAACGCGACGGTGGTGCTGTTCGGCTTCATTTCGCTGTTTGCGCTGCGCGAGTTCATAACACTCACGCCGACCGCACGCGGTGACCATAACGCGCTGTTTTCGGCGTTTTTCATCCTGATCCCGCTGCAATATCTGCTGATCGGCACCCATTGGTATTCGATGTTCACCCTGCTGGTGCCGGTGTATGCATTCCTGCTGCTGCCGGCGATTGCCGTGTTGAGCCAGGACACCGAGGGCTTTCTGGAGCGCACGGCGAAGATTCAGTGGGGCGTGATGATCTGCATCTACTGCATCAGCCATGCGCCGGCGCTGCTGTTGCTGGACCTGAAGGGTTTCCAGGGTCAGAACGCCCTGCTGCTGTTCTACCTGGTATTCGTGGTGCAGATGAGCGATGTGCTGCAGTACGTGTTCGGCAAGCTGTTCGGCAAACGCAAGGTCGCACCGCTGGTGAGCCCGTCGAAAACCGTCGAAGGGCTGGTCGGTGGCGGCCTGTCGGCCACGCTCATCGGTGGCTGCATGTTCTGGATGACACCGTTCAGCTTCTGGCAGTCGCTGCTGATGTCGCTGGTCATCGTGGTGATGGGTTTCCTTGGCGGGCTGGTCATGTCGGCGATCAAACGCAGCCTGAGCGCCAAGGACTGGGGCACGATGATCAAGGGCCACGGCGGGATGCTCGACCGGATGGACTCGATCTGTTTCGCCGCGCCGATCTTCTTTCACCTCACCCGGTACTTCTTCTCGGCCTGATCCGGACGAAATCATCGGGCACAAAAAATGGGCATCCGACCGCAATCGGTATGCCCATTTTTCATGCAGCGCGCCCGGCTGACCGGGCGTTCGCCGCGATTATGGATTGACGCTGTCTTTCAACGATTTGCCTGGCTTGAACGCAACGGTGTTGCTGGCCTTGATCTTCACCGGTTCACCGGTTTGCGGGTTTTTGCCGGTGCGGGCACCGCGGTGGCGTTGCAGGAAGGTGCCGAAGCCCACCAGCGTGACGCTGTCCTTGCGGTGCAGGGCGCCGGTGATTTCTTCGAGAACGGCGTTGAGAACGCGGTTGGCCTGCTCTTTGGTCAGATCCGCTTTTTCAGCGATTGCAGCGGCGAGTTCTGGTTTACGCATTAGTGAAGCCCCTTTGACGGTTTTTTGTTGTTATGTCCGTGCTGTTCTCGTTGGAACAGCGCCCAAGGCGCCGCAGGCTCTACTCTGCGGCAGACGGGAGTGAGGATGGCACGCGGTTAAGGGCGGCGCCAGTCTCCCCGCGACGTTTGTGGGGGCAAAAGCGGGGTGATTCCGACAGAACGACCGGTATTTACGCCAGCAAGGCCGGAAGCTGTTTGTTCAGTGCGAGTTTTTCCATCACCGCCGCGCCGGTCAGGGCGTAACCGAGCAATTGCCCTTCTGCATCGTGGCACAGCACCTTGATGTCGGCGCCCTGCCCTTCGACCGTCCAGACGCCCTCGCGGCCCCGGGGTGGCGGGGAAACCACCAGCGGGCAAACCGGGGTTTTCACGGTGATCGGCATCGGTCCGTAGTTCACCACGGTCGGGTTGCCGGCCAGGGTTTGTGCCAGCGCTCGCGCACAACTCATGAGGGGCATGACGTACAGAAGATTCAGCCCGTCGACCTCGGCGCAGTCACCCAGGGCGTAAATGTTGGCGTGCGAGGTTTGCAGGTGACGGTCGACCACCACGCCGCGATTGGTCTGGATGCCGGCTGCCGCTGCCAGATCGATCCGCGGGCGCAGGCCGATGGCCGAGACCACCACATCGCACGGGACAACCTGGCCATCGGACAGGTGCGCTTCCAGCCCATCCGCGACTTTTTGCAGGCGGGTCAGCACCGGGCCGAGATGAAAACGTGCGCCGAGGCTTTCCAGCCCGGCCTGCACCGCAGCCGCCGCAGCGGGATGCAGCAGGGTCGGCATCACCTGTTCGCAGGGTGCAACCAGTTGCACCTCGTAGCCGCCGAGAATCAGGTCGTTGGCGAACTCGCAGCCGATCAGCCCGGCGCCGAGCAGTAACACCCGGCGCTTGCCGGCCGCGGCGGCGCGAAAACGCGCGTAGTCTTCGAGATCGTTGATCGGGAACACCAGATCCCCGCCATCGCCTTCGATCGGCACGTGTACGGTTTCGGCGCCCCAGGCGAGGATCAGGTCACGATAGCTCACTGCTTCCTCGCCGATCCACAAACGCTTGTGGCCCGGATCGATGCCGCTGATGCGGGTGTGGGTGCGGATTTCGGCCTTCAACTGTTCGGCCATGGCGCCCGGTTCGGCCATGCTCAGGCCGTCGGCGTCCTTGTTCTTGCCGAAGCCGGTGGACAGCATCGGCTTGGAGTAGGAGCGACCGTCATCGGCGGTAATCAGCAGCAACGGGGTTTCGCCATCGAGTTTGCGAAACTCGCGGGCCAGGTTGTAACCCGCAAGCCCGGTGCCAACGATTACGACAGGTGCGCTCATGCCCTACTCCTCAGTGTTTTCTCAGTTGATTTCGATCATTTCGAAGTCCATCTTGCCGACGCCGCAGTCCGGGCACAGCCAGTCTTCCGGCACGTCCTGCCACAGGGTGCCCGGCGCAATGCCGTCATCCGGCCAGCCGTCGGCTTCGTTGTAGATCAGGCCGCAGACCACACATTGCCACTTTTTCATTCAGGTACTTCCTCAGGGTTCAGGCTTTAGCCGGCGCGGACGGTCGATGGTGCAGCGCTGCCGTCCGGCTCAGGGCGTTTTGTACTGATCGTGCCGGGCAGATGCAAGCCTGTTCGGCGCAGCGGCGACCCGGATCAATCAAACTCGCGGTGCAGCATGGTAAGCTCGCCGCCTCATTTGCTGCCAATAATGACTCATTGTGCAACACACAAACGCTCCGCTGTGGCGCCCGCAAAGCGAACTGACACCCCTCCCCGACACATCCACGCTCGACTGGCTGTTCGACGAAGGCTCCCTGACCCGCCGGCTGACGCGCCTGTCCGATGACGGCTTCAGCGTGACGCCGCTGTTCGAAGGCTGGCAGACCCTGCGCGACGACGAATGCGCCGCGCTGGATCTGGCCGAAGGCAGCGAGGGCTGGGTGCGCGAGGTGTATCTGCGCGGGCATGGCCAGGCCTGGGTGTTCGCCCGCAGCGTGGCGTCGCGCAGTGCCTTGCAGGGCGACGGCTTGCACATGGATGAACTGGGCAGCCGCTCGCTGGGCGAACTGCTGTTCTGCGATCACGCCTTCCAGCGCCGCGCCATCGAAGTCTGCCATTACCCGGAACACTGGTTGCCCGAAGGTTCCCGGGCTGCCGGACTGTGGGGACGGCGTTCGCGTTTCGACCGTGGCGCATTGAGCGTACTGGTGGCGGAGATTTTCCTGCCTACGATGTGGGAAGCCGTCCGCGCCCGTCCGGAGAACTGCTGATGTACCAAAGCCTGCTCAAATCCCTGAATCGCTTGAACCCGCGCGCCTGGGACTTCATCCAGCTGACCCGGATGGACAAGCCGATCGGCATTTACCTGCTGCTGTGGCCAACGCTCTGGGCCCTGTGGATTGCCGGTAAAGGCTCGCCATCGCTGGCCAATATCGTGATTTTCGTCCTCGGCGTGGTGCTGACCCGTGCCGGCGGCTGCGTGATCAACGACTGGGCCGACCGCAAGGTCGACGGCCACGTCAAACGCACTGCGCAGCGACCTATTGCTGCCGGCAAGATCAGCTCGAAAGAGGCGCTGGTGTTTTTCGCGCTGCTGATGGGCGTGAGTTTCCTGCTGGTGCTGTGCACCAACGCGGCGACGATCTGGCTGTCGCTCGGCGGTCTGGCGCTGGCGTTCACCTATCCGTTCATGAAGCGCTACACCTACTATCCGCAAGTGGTATTGGGCGCGGCGTTCTCTTGGGGGATGCCGATGGCGTTCACCGCCGAAACCGGTGAGTTGCCGGCAACGGCCTGGCTGCTGTGGATCGCCAACCTGTTGTGGACTGTGGGTTACGACACTTATTACGCGATGACCGACCGCGACGATGACCTGAAGATCGGCGTGAAATCCACGGCGATCCTGTTCGGCGATGCCGACCGGGTGATCATCCTGACCTTGCAGGTACTGTCGCTGTGCTGTCTGCTGCTGGCGGGGTCGAAATTCGAGCTGGGGATCTGGTTCCACCTCGGCCTGCTGGTGGCGGCCGGGTGCTATGCCTGGGAATTCTGGTACACCCGCGACCGGGACCGGATGCGCTGCTTCAAGGCGTTTTTGCACAACCACTGGGCCGGGCTGGCGATTTTTGTCGGGATCGTGCTGGATTACGCGTTGCGCTGATCTCAAGGAATCGCGGCCCGAGGCTATGCCTGCGGGCCGCGATCCTGCTTCACTGCCGGTGACTTACTTGTGCTCGTGAACCACGTGCCACACGTCCTTCATCTTGTCGCCGGTCATATCGCCCGGCTTGGCATCTTTCACGAAGGTGTACAGCGGTTTGCCGTCGTAGGCGTACTGCATCATGCCGTCATCACGTTTGATGACCGTCCATTTACCTTCAGCCTTGGCATCCGCCGGCGCCATCAACGGCGGCCAGTTCTTGGCGCAATCGCCGTTGCACATCGACTTGCCGCCACTGTCCTTGTCGAACGTGTAAAGCGTCATGCCCTTGTGGTCGACCATCATTCCGTCTTTCATCATGGCCGGCTCGGCCGCCATCGCCAGTCCAGGCAGAGTCAGGGCGGCAGCCATCAGCAAAGCCTTAAAGGAAGCAGTCATTTGAGTCATGGAAACCTTCTCTTGTGGTTGTCAGGATTCGGACTTAGAGCTTAGTTCAGGATTCGCACAATCGCCGCCGGACTAAAATACTGTCACACGACTGCAATAATTCCGTTATCTAATGCGGCGCAAGACAGTTAAATGACAAGAGGATTAAGGCATGGTTGGCAGGAGCATTCTGATCGTCGACGACGAAGCGCCCATTCGCGAAATGATCGCCGTTGCGTTGGAAATGGCCGGCTATGACTGCCTCGAGGCAGAGAACTCGCAGCAGGCCCACGCCATCATCGTCGACCGCAAACCGGACCTGATCCTGCTCGACTGGATGCTGCCCGGCACCTCCGGCATCGAGCTGGCCCGCCGCCTCAAGCGTGACGAGCTGACCGGGGACATCCCGATCATCATGCTCACTGCCAAGGGCGAAGAGGACAACAAGATCCAGGGCCTGGAAGTCGGCGCCGACGACTACATCACCAAACCGTTTTCCCCACGCGAACTGGTGGCACGCCTCAAGGCTGTGCTGCGTCGCGCCGGCCCGACCGATGGCGAAGCGCCGATCGAAGTCGGCGGCCTGCTGCTCGACCCGATCAGCCACCGCGTGACCATCGACGGCAAACCTGCCGAGATGGGCCCGACCGAATACCGTCTGCTGCAATTCTTCATGACCCACCAGGAGCGCGCCTACACCCGTGGCCAGTTGCTGGACCAGGTCTGGGGCGGCAACGTCTATGTTGAAGAGCGCACCGTCGACGTGCACATCCGGCGCCTGCGCAAGGCCCTCGGCGACGCCTACGAAAATCTGGTACAAACCGTGCGCGGCACCGGCTACCGGTTCTCCACCAAAGCCTGAGCCGAGCGCCAGCCCCGTAGACAAGGACCGCATTTTCCGTGAACCAAAACTGGCATGGCACCCTGATTCGCCACATGCTGTTGCTGGTCACCGGCTGCCTGGTGATCGGCCTGATCACCGGCTACTACGGCTGGAGTCTGGCGGCGGGCCTGGGCCTGTACCTGGCCTGGACGCTCAAGCAACTGCTGCGTCTGCACGAATGGCTGCGCCTGCACCAACCCGATGAAGCACCGCCCGACGGCTATGGCCTGTGGGGCGAGGTGTTCGACAGCATCTACCACCTGCAACGCCGCGACCAACGGGTACGCGGACGCCTGCAAGCGGTGATCGACCGCGTTCAGGAGTCCACCGCCGCGCTGAAAGACGCGGTGATCATGCTCGACAGCGACGGCAACCTGGAATGGTGGAACCGCGCCGCCGAAACCCTGCTCGGCCTCAAGACGCCACAGGACAGCGGCCAACCGGTAACCAACCTGGTCCGTCATCCGCGCTTCAAGGAATACTTCGAGCAGGAAAGCTACGCCGAACCGCTGGAAATCCCCTCGCCGACCAACGATCGCGTGCGCATCCAGCTGTACCTCACGCGCTACGGCAACAACGAACACTTGATGCTGGTGCGCGACGTCACGCGCATCCATCAGCTGGAACAGATGCGCAAAGACTTCATTGCCAACGTCTCCCATGAGCTGCGCACCCCGCTGACAGTGATCTGCGGCTACCTGGAAACCCTGCTCGACAACGTCGAGGAAGTGAACCCGCGCTGGAGCCGTGCCCTGCAGCAGATGCAGCAACAGGGCGGGCGCATGCAGACCCTGCTCAACGACTTGCTGTTGCTGGCCAAGCTGGAAGCCACCGATTACCCGTCGGACAACCAGCCGGTGCACATCGACACCCTGTTGCAGTCGATCAAGAGCGATGCGCAGCAGTTGTCCGGCTCGAAGAATCAGAAAATCACCCTGGAAGCCGACACCCGCATTCTGCTCAAGGGCAGCGAGGCGGAACTGCGCAGTGCGTTTTCCAACCTGGTGTTCAACGCGGTCAAATACACCCCGGCCGAAGGCAATATCCGCATTCGCTGGTGGGGCGACGATCAAGGCGCACACCTCAGCGTGCAGGATTCCGGGATCGGCATCGACAGCAAACACCTGCCGCGCCTGACCGAACGCTTCTACCGCGTCGACTCCAGCCGCAACTCCAACACCGGCGGCACAGGCCTGGGTCTGGCCATCGTCAAACACGTACTGCTGCGCCATCGCGCACGGATGGAGATCAGCAGCGTGCCCGGTCATGGCAGCACCTTCACCTGCCATTTCGCCCCGGCGCAGGTCGCTCAGGCACGGGTCATCAGCGCCGCTGAGTAATGCCGGACTAGGCAATCGCCAGGTCAGCCGCTACATTGGCTGACTTGCGCCTGCCTTTCAGGTGCGGATTTTTCTTTCTTTCGAATCACACGGAACCCGCAAAACTCCATCATGGACCCTTCCCCTGGCTTGTCCCTCGCAACAATATTCGCCGATTTCGGCATGATTCTTTTCGCTCTGATCCTGGTTCTGCTCAACGGCTTCTTCGTTGCGGCGGAGTTCGCCATGGTCAAACTGCGCTCGACCCGGGTCGAAGCCATCGCTGAACAGCACGGCTGGCGCGGGCACATCCTGCGCACGGTACACAGTCAGCTCGATGCGTACCTCTCGGCGTGCCAGCTCGGTATCACCCTCGCCTCCCTGGGCCTGGGCTGGGTCGGCGAGCCGGCGTTCGCGCATATTCTCGAACCGCTGCTGAGCGCGGTTGGCGTGCAATCGGCCGAAGTCGTCAAAGGCATCTCGTTCTTCACTGCGTTCTTCATCATTTCGTACCTGCACATCGTGGTCGGCGAGCTCGCACCCAAATCCTGGGCGATCCGCAAACCCGAGCTGCTGTCGCTGTGGACGGCGGTGCCGCTGTACCTGTTCTACTGGGCCATGTACCCGGCGATCTACCTGCTCAACGCCAGCGCCAACACCATCCTGCGCATCGCAGGTCAAGGTGAACCCGGTCCGCATCACGAGCACCATTACAGCCGTGAAGAACTGAAACTGATCCTGCACTCCAGCCGTGGTCAGGACCCGAGCGACCAGGGCATGCGCGTGCTGGCCTCGGCGGTGGAAATGGGCGAGCTGGAAGTAGTCGACTGGGCCAACTCCCGGGAAGACCTGATCACCCTCGAATTCAACGCCCCGCTGAAAGAGATCCTGGCGATGTTCCGTCGCCACAAGTTCAGCCGTTATCCGGTGTACGACAGCGAGCGCAAAGAATTCGTCGGCCTGCTGCATATCAAAGACCTGCTGCTGGAACTGGCGGCGCTGGATCACATTCCCGAGTCGTTCAACCTCGCCGAACTGACCCGCCCGCTGGAGCGCGTTTCCCGGCACATGCCGCTGTCGCAGCTGCTGGAGCAGTTCCGCAAGGGCGGCTCGCACTTCGCTGTGGTTGAAGAAGCCGACGGCAACATCATCGGCTACCTGACCATGGAAGACGTGCTGGAAGTGCTGGTCGGCGATATCCAGGACGAACACCGCAAGGCCGAGCGCGGCATCCTCGCCTACCAGCCGGGCAAACTGTTGGTACGGGGCGATACGCCGTTGTTCAAGGTCGAGCGCCTGCTAGGGATCGACCTCGATCACATCGAAGCCGAAACCCTCGCCGGGCTGATCTACGAAACCCTGAAACGGGTGCCGGAAGAGGAAGAAGTGCTTGAAGTCGAAGGCCTGCGGATCATCATCAAGAAGATGAAAGGTCCGAAGATCATTCTGGCCAAGGTGCTGATGCTCGACTGACGGGGTTTACTGCTTGCCCAACGCAAAGTTGGGCAACGCCCCCAGCGGCTGGTTGAACTGATACGGAATCGACACCAGCCCCATTCCGGTATTGCGCTGCACCACAAAGTGCAGGTGCGGGCCGCTGCTGTTGCCGGTGTTGCCGGACAGCGCCAGCGGACTGCCCACCGTCACCCGCTGCCCCTCGCGCACACTCACCGACCCTTGCTTGAGATGCAGGTACACGCCCATCGTGCCGTCGTCGTGCAGGATCCGCACGAAGTTACCGGACGGATCGGTGCCGCGCCCGTTCTGGGAATTTTCGGTCTTCACCACCACTCCGGCGCGCGCCGCAATGATCGGCGTACCGACCGGCATGGCGATGTCCATCGCGTATTTGTTCTTCGGCCCGAAGTGGCTGTAATCGCCATTGGCGCCCTGGCTGAGACGGAACGGCCCGCCACGCCACGGAAACGGATAGCGATAGCCCTGAGCCGCGCCAGCGGGGTCACCGAGGGAATACTGGAACATCGGCGTGTACACCAGCGGCTTGCCACCGGACACCGCCGTCAGCAACGCCAGCCGCGTATTGCTGCGCGCCGGCAATACCCGGCGGATCGTTTGCGCCGGTGCGCCACGCACGTTGCTCATCCCGGTAAACGCCAGTGCAACCTCGACTGGCGCGTACAGGTCGTTGCGCACGAACACCACGTCCGCGCCCTTCTGCTTCTTGATGTCGAGATAGACCTGGCGCTCGAGGCGCTCGACCATCCGGTCCTGAAACACGAACACCTGGGAGCCTTTGCTCGGACGGTCGCTGTACGAAACCACTCCGTTGGCATCGGTGGATTTGTAGATCGTCATGGCCACAGTCGAGGTGGAGGCCATGAACAGACCACAGAAAAACAGCAGGCGCAGGGGCATGGGCAAAAATTCTGTCGAGTAAGGCCTGGGAATCAGCCTAGCAGGTGAAGCAGACCAGGCTAGTCGACAGATGTTTCAAAATGGCGTGAATGATCGTCCCCACGCTTTGCGTGGGAGGACGCGGAGCGTCCCTTGAGGCATTCCCACGCGGAGCGTGGGAACGATCAATGTCAGGCGACGAAGATTATGCGCCCGGAACGAAGTGCTTCTGCGCCGTACCGCGAGCAATCAGGCGGGAGATGTAGTCGAGCTTCTGCGCGTCCTGGTCGACGAAGCGGAAGGTCAGTTGCAGCCAGTCGCTGTCGGGTTTCGGCTCGTGGGCAACGACGGCGTGCAGGTAGCCGTTGAGGCGGGCGATTTCGGCGTTGTCGCCCTGCTCCAGATCGAGCACGGCGCTATCGAGGATCTGCGGCAGGGTGTCGGTGCGTTTCACCACCAGCAGCGCTTCCTTGATGCTCAGGGCCTTGATCACGCATTGCTGGGTGCCGCTTGGCAGGCGCAGTTGACCCTGACCGCGACCGCCGGCCGGAGCGCTGGAGGCTGCCGGGGCTTTCACCGGCGGGCTGTTGAGCAGGCCACGCTGTGGCGCGGCGGCAGGTGCCGGGGCCGCAGCGGCAGGCTTGGCAAACGGATTCACTGCCGCAGCCGTCGGTGCGGAACCAACCACGGCAGCCTTGCCGCCGGTCAACGCGCTCAGAGAGTCGTTGCCGAACGCCGAGTTCATCTTGGTCGGGGCGCTGTTCATCAGGGTGTCGAGCTTGCCGACCTTGTTCAGGGCCTGCTTGACCTTGGTCAGCAGTTGCTCGTTGGTGAACGGCTTGCTGACGTAACCGGTAACACCGGCCTGGATCGCCTGCACGACGTTTTCCTTGTCGCCCCGGCTGGTGACCATGATGAACGGCATGGTCTTGAGGTTGTCCTGCTCACGGCACCAGGTCAGCAGTTCGAGGCCGGACATTTCCGGCATTTCCCAGTCGCACAGCACCAAGTCGAAGGCTTCCTTGGCCAGCATGGCCTGGGCCTTCTTGCCGTTGATGGCGTCCTCGGTGCGGATCCCCGGGAAGTAATTACGCAGGCACTTTTTCACCAGGTCACGAATGAACGATGCATCGTCCACGACCAACACACTGATCTTGCTCATCCAACACCCCTATTAAAATCCCGGCAAGCATAACGCTGGCTGATGGCACATTGCCAAAACTCTTCAGTCACGCCGGGACTTTTCGTTCGCGGGTGCTGCTTTTTAATTCGCTTTCCAATTCGGATCTGCCCATGAAAAGCAGAAACAAAAACGCCCGGCCAAAGGGCCGGGCGCTTTTCTCAGGCAATCTTACTTATCGTCAGCATCGCCCGGAACATTAGCGGTTTCGCCACTTGTCCCTTCAACTTCTTCCTTCATGCGCTTGAGGCCCATGTGGCGCACATCGGTGCCGCGCACCAGATAAATCACAAGCTCCGAGATGTTGCGCGCGTGGTCGCCGATCCGCTCCAGCGAACGCAGCACCCAGATAATGCTCAAGACCCGCGAGATAGAGCGCGGGTCTTCCATCATGTAGGTCGCCAGCTCGCGCAGGGCGGTCTTGTATTCGCGGTCGATGATCTTGTCGTACTGCGCCACCGACAACGCCAGATCGGCGTCGAAACGGGCAAAGGCGTCCAGCGCATCGCGGACCATGTTGCGCACCTGGTCGCCGATGTGACGCACTTCGACGTAACCGCGCGGCGCTTCGCCTTCTTCGCACAACTGGATCGCACGACGGGCGATCTTGGTCGCTTCGTCACCGATGCGCTCAAGGTCGATCACCGACTTGGAGATGCTGATGATCAGACGCAGGTCGGAAGCCGCCGGCTGACGACGGGCCAGAATGCGCAGGCATTCTTCGTCGATGTTGCGTTCCATCTGGTTGATCTGGTCGTCGATCTCGCGCACTTGCTGGGCCAGGCCCGAGTCGGCCTCGATCAGCGCGGTGACCGCGTCGTTGACCTGCTTCTCGACCAGCCCGCCCATGGCCAGCAGGTGGCTGCGCACTTCTTCCAGTTCGGCGTTGAACTGCGCGGAAATGTGATGAGTGAGGCCTTCTTTGGAAATCATGCGTTCGCTCCGAAAAAGCGTTTAACCAAGAGCTGCAAGCTACGAGCTGCAAGCTGTTATGTGGTGTTCCCTGCCGCATCGCTTCTAACTTGCCGCTTGAAGCTTGCCGCTTGCAGCTGTACGGCTAGCCGTATCGCCCTGTGATGTAGTCTTCGGTCTGCTTCTTGGCCGGATTGGTGAACAGGGTATCGGTGTCGCCGAATTCCACCAGTTTGCCCATGTACATGAACGCCGTGTAGTCGGACACCCGCGCCGCCTGCTGCATGTTGTGGGTCACGATGACGATGGTGAACTTGGATTTGAGCTCATAGATCAGCTCTTCGACTTTCAGGGTCGAGATCGGGTCGAGGGCCGAGCACGGTTCGTCGAGCAGCAGCACTTCCGGTTCCACGGCGATGGTACGGGCGATCACCAGACGCTGTTGCTGACCACCGGACAGACCGAGGGCCGAGTCATGCAGACGGTCTTTGACTTCGTCCCACAGGGCCGCGCCTTTCAACGCCCACTCGACGGCTTCGTCGAGGATGCGCTTCTTGTTGATGCCCTGGATGCGCAGGCCGTAGACCACGTTTTCGTAGATGGTTTTCGGGAACGGATTAGGCTTCTGGAACACCATGCCGACCCGGCGACGCAGCTCGGCCACGTCTTCGCCCTTGCGGTAGATGTTATTGCCATACAGGTTGATCGCGCCTTCGACGCGGCAGCCGTCCACCAGGTCGTTCATGCGGTTGAAGGTGCGCAGCAGCGTGGACTTGCCGCAGCCGGACGGGCCGATGAAGGCGGTCACGCGCTGTTTCGGAATGTTCATGCTGACATCGAACAGCGCCTGTTTTTCGCCGTAGTAAAGGCTCAGGCCCGGCACTTCGATGGCCACGGTTTCCTGCTCGAGGTTCAGGCTCTGCTTGTCGCGGCCCAGGGCAGACATGTTGATGCCGTGGGTATGTGTTTCGTGCTGCATGGGTCTCACTCCGTTCGTAGCTGCAAGCTTCTAGCTGCAAGCTGCAAGTTTGAGCAAAAGCGGCTTGTAGCTTGTAGCTTGCCGCTTGTGGCTAATGGCTTTAGCTGTCTAGAGCTTTGTACTTCTCGCGCAGGTGGTTACGGATGTACACCGCCGACAGGTTCAGGGTGGCGATCACCAGCACCAGCAGCAGCGCCGTGGCGTATACCAGCGGCCGCGCGGCCTCGACGTTCGGGCTCTGGAAGCCGACGTCGTAGATGTGGAAGCCCAGGTGCATGATCTTCTGATCCAGGTGCAGGTACGGGTAGTTGCCGTCCACCGGCAGCGACGGCGCCAGTTTCACCACACCCACCAGCATCAGCGGCGCCACTTCACCGGCGGCGCGGGCCACGGCGAGGATCATGCCGGTCATCATGGCCGGACTGGCCATCGGCAGAACGATCTTCCACAGGGTTTCAGCCTTGGTCGCGCCCAGAGCCAGCGAGCCTTCACGCACGGTGCGAGGAATCCGCGCCAGACCTTCTTCAGTGGCCACGATCACCACCGGCACCGCCAGCAGCGCCAAAGTCAACGAAGCCCAGAGCAGACCCGGCGTACCGAAGGTCGGTGCCGGCAGCGCTTCAGGGAAGAACAGACGGTCGAGCGAACCACCCAGCACGTAGACGAAGAAGCCCAGACCGAACACGCCGTAAACAATCGCCGGAACACCCGCCAGGTTGTTCACCGCGATCCGGATCACCCGGGTCAGGGTGTTCTGCTTGGCGTATTCACGCAGGTACACCGCCGCCAGCACGCCGAACGGGGTCACGATCATCGCCATGATCAGAGTCATCATCACGGTGCCGAAGATCGCCGGGAAAATCCCGCCTTCGGTGTTCGCTTCACGCGGGTCGTCGGACAGGAATTCCCAGACCTTGCTGAAGTAGAAACCGATCTTGGTGAACGTACCCATCGCGTTCGGCTGGTAGGCGTGAACCACTTTGCCCAGGCCGATTTCGATTTCCTTGCCGTTCGCATCGCGAGCAGTCAAGGCGTCACGGTTGAACTGCGCGTGCAGGTCGGCCAGACGGGCTTCGATGTCCTGATAGCGGGCGTTCAGCTCGGCGCGTTCGGATTCCATGTCCGCTTGCGCGGTGGCGTCGAGCTTGCCTTCCAGCTCCAGCTTGCGACCGTGCAGACGGATGCGCTCGAGGCCGGCGTTGATCGCGCCGATATCGACTTTTTCCAGAGTCTTGAGCTGGGCGGCAAGTTTGTTCACGCGATCGATCCGCGCTTGCAGTTCAGGCCAGGCGGCTTCGCCTTCGGCGATCACCTTGCCGTCCTGTTTGACGTTGACCAGGTAGCCGTAGAAGTTGCCCCACTCACGACGCTCCAGCGCCATCAGTTCCACCGGCGTGGTCTGGTTGGTCAGCCACTCGCCGACGATCCAGGTGAAGTCGTTGCCGTTCAGGTCACGGTTGCCGACCTTGATCAGCTCGCGAGTCATGAATTCCGGACCTTCGTCCGGCACCGGCAGGCCGGCGCTCTTCAGACGGGCGCGCGGCACTTCTTCTTTCTGCACCACCTCGCCCACGACCAGATGCTGGCCCTGGCCCGGTACGTCATAGCTGGCGTGGATCAGATCCGCCGGCCAGAAGTGACCCAGACCGCGCACGGCGATCACCGCCAGCAGGCCAATGGTCATGATGACCGCGATGGACACCGCGCCGCCGCTGATCCAGACGCCGGGGGCGCCGCTCTTGAACCATCCTTTCAGGGAGTTCTGTTTCACAGACTTCTACCTTTGCTTAAAGCGACGAGTATTTCTTGCGCAGACGCTGACGAATCAGTTCCGCGAGGGTGTTCATGACGAAGGTGAACAACAGCAGCACCAGCGCCGAGAGGAACAGCACGCGGTAGTGGCTGCCGCCGACTTCCGACTCCGGCATTTCCACCGCGACGTTGGCGGCCAGGGTGCGCAGGCCTTCGAACAGATTCATTTCCATGACCGGAGTGTTGCCGGTGGCCATCAGCACGATCATGGTTTCGCCGACCGCACGGCCCATGCCGATCATCAGCGCCGAGAAGATGCCCGGGCTGGCGGTCAGGATCACTACACGAGTCATGGTCTGCCACGGCGTGGCACCGAGGGCCAGCGAGCCCAGGGTCAGGCCGCGCGGCACGCTGAACACGGCGTCTTCGGCGATCGAGTAGATGTTCGGAATCACCGCAAAGCCCATGGCCAGACCGACCACCAGGGCGTTGCGCTGGTCGTAGGTGATGCCCAGGTCGTGGGAGATCCACATGCGCATGTCACCGCCGAAGAACCAGTTCTCCATGAACGGGCTCATGTACAGCGACAGCCAGCCCACAAACAGAATCACCGGGATCAGCAGCGCACTTTCCCAACCGTCCGGGACTTTCAGGCGGATCGACTCAGGCAGGCGGCTGAAGGTGAAACCGGCGATCAGGATGCCGATCGGCAGCAGCATCAGCAGGCTGAAGATGCCCGGCAGATGCCCTTCCACATACGGTGCGAGGAACAGGCCGGCGAAGAAGCCGAGGATCACCGTCGGCATCGCTTCCATCAGCTCGATCACCGGTTTGACCTTGCGGCGCATGCCCGGGGCCATGAAGTACGCGGTGTAGATCGCCGCGGCGACGGCCAGCGGTGCAGCCAGCAGCATCGCGTAGAACGCGGCTTTCAGGGTGCCGAAGGTCAGTGGCGACAGGCTCAGTTTCGGTTCGAAATCGGTGTTGGCCGCAGTCGATTGCCAGACGTATTTAGGCTCGTCGTAGTTCTCGTACCAGACCTTGCTCCACAGCGCGCTCCACGAAACTTCCGGGTGCGGGTTGTCGAGCAGCAGCGGTTGCAGCTTGCCGCCGGCTTCGACGATCACGCGGTTGGCGCGCGGCGACAGGCCGAACAGGCCCTGGCCTTCGACCACTTGATCGACCAGCAAGGTGCGGTGCGCGGTGCTGTGGAACACGCCGAGCTTGCCGCTGGCATCCAGGGCCAGGAAGCCCTTGCGACGTTCTTCGGCGGAAATTTCAACGATCGGCGTGGTGCCCATCTGGAAGGTGCGGATCTGCTTCAGGCGCAGCTCGCCGTCGGTGTCGCGGGCCATGAACCACTGGGCCAGGCCACCCTTGGAGTCACCGACGATCAGCGAGATACCACCGACCAGTTGCGTGGTCGCAGTGACTTCAGCGTCAGCGTTTTCCAGCAGTTTGTAGCGACCGTTGAGGCTCTTGTCGCGCAGGCTGAACACGTCGGCCTGCGCACGCCCGTTGACCACGTACAGCCACTGCTGGCGCGGGTCGACGAAGATGTTTTTCACAGGTTCAGTCATCTGCGGCAGATCGATACGCTTCTGCTCGTTGGTGACTTCGCCGGTCATCATGTTTTCTTCGCTGGTCAGCGACAGCACATTGAGTTGCGAACCGGTGGAGCCGACCAGCATCAGGGTCGAATCGGTGGCATTGAGGCTGACATGCTCCAGCGCACCGCCGCTTTCGTTGAGTGCGATCGGTGTCTCGCCGTACGGGTACTCGATGGCCGGAGTGATGGTCTTCTTGCCATCCGGGTAGCTGACTTTATAAGTGTGACGGAACACCAGCGCCTGACCGTTGGACAGGCCCACGGCCACCAGCGGATGGCCCGGCTGGTCTTCGCCGATGGAGGTCACACTGGCGCCTGCCGGCAAGGGCAGATCGACGCGCTTCAATTCAGCGCCACTGTCGATGTCGAAGAACAGCGCCTGGCCCTTGTCGGAAACGCGCATGGCCACCTGATTTTGCTCTTCGAGCGAAATCATCAGCGGCTTGCCGGCGTCCTGCATCCAGGCCGGGGTGATTGCATCTTTCGCAGTCAGGTCAGCACCTTTGAACAGCGGCGCGACCACGTAGGCGAGGAAGAAGAAGATCAGGGTGATGGCTGCCAGCACCGCCAGACCGCCGACGAGGACGTACCAGCGGGTGAAGCGATCCTTGAGCGCGCGAATGCGGCGCTTGCGTTGCAACTCAGGCGTATTGAAGTCAATGCGCTTGGGAGGGTTCGTAGTCATTTTGGAATTGGCCAGATCATTCATGCGCACACCCTAGCGATCCTGTATGACAGAAAGATGACAATGCAGTGACGCACCAAATCCGCCGCCAGCAGGGCACTGGCGGTGGATAGAAGAATTCGGGGAGTGTGGGAGCCGGGCCGCTTGCGGGCCGGGGCCCCCCACGGGAGTCAGGCGGGGTTCACCCCTGACTCAGTTTGTTACTTTTTTGCGACTTCAGCGCCGCCTTCCTGCAGACCCAGGTCAGCCAGTGCTTTTGCAGCAACCTTGGCTGGCAGCGGGATGTAGCCGTCTTTCACGACCACTTCCTGGCCCTGTTTCGACAGAACCAGTTTCACGAACTCGGCTTCCAGCGGGGCCAGAGGCTTGTTCGGGGCCTTGTTGACGTACACGTACAGGAAACGCGACAGCGGGTACTTGCCGTTCAGGGCGTTTTCTTCGGTGTCTTCGACGAAGTCAGTGCTGCCTTTCTTCGACAGAGCAACGGTTTTCACGCTGGCGGTCTTGTAGCCGATGCCCGAGTAACCGATGCCGTTCAGCGAGGAGCTGATCGACTGCACGACCGAAGCCGAACCTGGTTGTTCGTTGACGTTAGGCTTGTAGTCGCCTTTGCACAGGGCTTCTTCCTTGAAGTAGCCGTAGGTGCCGGATACCGAGTTGCGACCGAACAGTTGAACCGGCTTGTTGGCCAGGTCGCCGGTCACGCCCAGGTCACCCCAGGTTTTCACGTCGGTCTTGGCGCCGCACAGACGGGTGGACGAGAAGATCGCGTCAACCTGTTCCATGGTCAGGTGCTGGATCGGGTTGTCCTTGTGAACGAAAACAGCCAGGGCGTCCACGGCAACCGGGATAGCGGTTGGCTTGTAGCCGTATTTCTGTTCGAAGGCCGCCAGTTCGGTGTCCTTCATCTTGCGGCTCATCGGGCCCAGGTTGGAGGTGCCTTCAGTCAGCGCAGGTGGCGCGGTGGCGGAGCCAGCGGCCTGAATCTGGATGTTTACGTTCGGGTATTCTTTTTTGTAGTTCTCAGCCCAGAGGGTCATGAGGTTGGCCAGGGTATCGGAGCCGACGCTGGACAGGTTGCCCGACACACCAGTGGTCTTGGTGTAGCTCGGGATAGCAGGGTCAACAGCGGCAACCGCGTTGGCAGTCGCAACGCCAGCAGCGACAAAAGTCATTGCCGCCATCAAACGCTTCAGTTTCATGCCTTACTCCTAGCAGATAGGGTGTGTTAAGTCGGGGCCAAGTATCAGCAGGCCGTGTGAACACTCTATGGCTGAAATATGACAATTGGATGAAAGGCCAGCATCCGAGGTGTCACAAAAAATGAATTCCGCAGCAGGTTGACAAATCAAATCCAAAAGATAGCCTTGTCAACCACGAGAGGAACTCATGATAAACGACCGAATTCGCCGCGCCCGCCTGCAACGAGGCCTCACCCTAGAGGGTCTGGCGGCCCAGCTTGGCGACATAACCAAACAAGCGTTAAGCAAATATGAGAAAGGGTTGAGCACTCCAAACTCTTCTCGCCTGCTGCAACTGGCCAAGGCACTTCAGGTCAGCCCTGAGTATTTTTTCCGCGCGGAGGTTATTCCTCTGGCACCTCTTGAGTTTCGAAAGCTGGCCAGAATGCCCAAGTATCGCCAAGCTCAAGTTGAAGAAAAAATTCGGGAACATCTCGAGCGCTACATTTCACTTGAGCAATGTTTCGATCCTGCAGATATCCAGACCCCTGCTACCCCCGCACAGATGCTCCCTGTTTCAACCCTTGAGGAGGCTGAGCTGGCAGCCGAGAAGCTTCGCCAGTTTTGGGGAATCGGTAGCGATCCCATCGCCAATCTGACTGAGCAACTGGAAGAGCACAGCATCAAGGTTGCAATGCTGAACGGCCCAGATGATTTCGATGGCGCTTGTGCTGCTACCGGTGACGGCGAACATGTACTAATTGCTTTGAATGCTGACCGTCCAGGTGAGCGAATCAGATTTACGGCTGCTCATGAGCTCGGCCATTGGGTTATGGCGTTGCCTGGAGACATGCCGGAGAGAGACAAAGAAAACTGTTGTCACCGTTTTGCCGGCGCATTTCTCTATCCCGCCAAAAGCGTAACCGGCGATTTCGGCAGCCATCCCCGGTCCAGAGTCCATCCACGAGAGCTACTGATCGCCAAACGCCAATACGGAATATCGATGCACGCTGCGTTGAGACGACTGAAGGATCTGAAGCTACTTAGCGAAAGTGGCTACAAATCCCTCACTATTCAATTCAGTGCCAACGGCTGGCGCAAAGCAGAGCCCGAACCTATGCCGTGCAAACCGCCCCAGCGCTTTGATTCCCTGGTGTTCTGGGGATTGGCAGAAGGATTGATCACCAAGTCGCGGGCTGCTGAACTCCTGCGCAAACCAGTGAGCGCACTTGACCCCAATTTCTTGGGCTCACTGGAGAGTGCATGAGTCTGATCTATATCAGTGATACAAATATCTGGATCGACTTCAGAAATGCCGGATTGCTGGAGCAGATGTTCAGCTTGCCGTTTACGCTGTGTTGCACTGACTTCGTAATGTACGAACTCGACGACTTTTCACACGACGAGCTGCTCGACCGAGGGTTGATTGTCGAATCGTTCGATGAGGCAGGTGTAATAAGATTGTCGGGGCTGAGGATCGAGCACAACAACAGCTCTTTAGCCGACGTCTCCTGCTACTTGCTTGCGCAGGAAACGGGCCGTCCTTTACTCACCGGAGATGGCAGGTTGCGCCGCCAGGCCCAAAGAGATGGGTTACAGGTACACGGCGCGCTATGGCTGCTCGATTTAATGGTAGAGCACCAAGTCATCGACGAAACAGAAGCTGCAAATGCTTTGGCTCACATGCTCGAACACGGTGCTCGCCTGCCGATTGGCGAGTGTGAAACAAGGCTTTCGCGCTGGCGAAAGCCCTGAGTTCTGGAACTAAATCAGCGTCCCTTCTTCCACAACCACGCGCCGACCAGGATCCCCATCCCGCACAGCACCGCCACATAGTAGGCAGGCCCCATCGCGCTTTCTTTCAGCAGCAGGCTGACCACCATCGGCGTCAGGCCACCGAAGATCGCGTAAGCGACGTTATAAGAGAAGGACAGACCGCTGAAGCGCACCACCGGCGGGAACGCTTTCACCATGACATAAGGCACCGCGCCGATGGTGCCGACCAGAAAACCGGTCAGCGCATACAGCGGGAACAGCCAGTTCGGATGATCGGCGAGGCTGTGATAGAAGGTCCAGGAACTGGCCAGCAAACCCAGGCAACCGAACACGAACACCCGACCGGCACCGAAGCGATCGGCCAGCGCACCGGAAATGATGCAGCCCAGGCTCAGGAACACGATCGCCAGGCTGTTGGATTGCAGCGCGGTGGTCGGCGAGAAGTGATAGACCGTTTGCAACACGGTCGGCGTCATCAGGATCACCACAACGATACCGGCGGACAGCAGCCAGGTCAGCAGCATCGACACCGCGATTGCCCCACGATGGTCACGCAGCACGGCGCGCAACGGCACCTCTTCGGCCAGCGCCTTGCGCTGTTGCAGTTCGGCGAACACCGGAGTTTCGTGGAGCCAGCGGCGCAGGTAGACCGAGAACAGACCGAAAACGCCACCCAGCAGGAACGGGATTCGCCAGGCGTAATCCGAAACTTCCGTTGGCGTATAAATGCTGTTGATCGCGGTGGCGACCAGCGAACCGAGGAGGATGCCCGCCGTCAGGCCGCTGGTCAGGGTGCCGCAGGCGTAGCCGATGTGCTTGCCGGGTACGTGTTCGGAAACGAAGACCCACGCCCCCGGCACTTCGCCGCCAATCGCCGCGCCCTGAATGACGCGCATCAACAGCAGCAGAATCGGCGCCCACATGCCGATCTGGGCGTAGGTCGGCAGCAGGCCCATGATCAGGGTCGGCACGGCCATCATGAAAATGCTCAGGGTGAACATCTTCTTGCGCCCCAGCAGGTCGCCGAAGTGCGCCATCACGATCCCGCCCAGCGGCCGCGCGAGGTAGCCGGCGGCGAAGATGCCGAAGGTCTGCATCAGGCGCAGCCACTCGGGCATGTCGGCCGGGAAGAACAATTTGCCGACCACGGTGGCGAAGAACACGAAGATGATGAAATCGTAGAATTCCAGCGCGCCCCCCAGGGCCGAAAGCGACAGAGTCTTGTAGTCATTGCGGGTCAACGGTCGTGCGGGTTGGTCGGGCTGCGCGAGGCTCGAGGGCGCTGTGGTCATGGCAAGGTCTTCTCTTATAGTCGGATCTGCCGCCACAACAACGCTGGCTGTGGCTCGGGCAGGTTCGGCACCATAGCAAATTGTTCGAAAAAGCACATAGAGGCGCGTATTTGCCGGTCGAAATCAGAACCGGACGGTCGTCGCGGAGTCTACCGACCGATATACTCGCAACCTTGCTCCGGTTTGTAAGGGGTTGCTGTGCGAAAACGTCGTTGGCCCGACCCTTGCTCGGGATTAGCCGGTTTCGCAGAGTTTCTCCTTAGGCGCCTGATGGAAAACGTGACGAACGTAGTATGTTCGGTGCTGAATCGTTTTTCCCGAAGACGGCTACCACCAGCAATACCCAACGAAGAGTCACGGGTCAGAGGCACCCCCGGCATGATAGAGCTCGAACAAGAAGATCCGATCCCGCAAGGCGACCTGGCCCTGCAAATCACCGCGCTTCCCCGCGAAACCAACGGCTTCGGCGATATTTTCGGCGGCTGGCTGGTGGCGCAGATGGACCTGGCCGGCACTGCCATGGCCAGTCGTGTTGCCGGCGGCCGTGTTGCGACCGTCGCCATCGATCGCATGGCGTTTCTGGTGCCGGTGGCTGTCGGCGCGCAATTGTCCTTTTATACCCAGACCCTGGAAATCGGCCGCAGCTCGATCCAGATGATG
This sequence comes from Pseudomonas sp. GW456-12-10-14-LB2, assembly GCF_002884345.1. Taxonomy (NCBI): domain Bacteria; kingdom Pseudomonadati; phylum Pseudomonadota; class Gammaproteobacteria; order Pseudomonadales; family Pseudomonadaceae; genus Pseudomonas; species Pseudomonas sp. GW456-12-10-14-LB2. The sequence goes on along the minus strand of NZ_POHV01000036.1, from coordinate 22,693 downwards.
GTCGAGGTATGGAGCGACGATCCGCTGTCCAGCGAGTGGCGTAAAGTGACCGAAGCGGTGTTCGTGTTCGTTGCCATCGATGGCAGCGGCCGCACCCGTTCGGTTCCGCCACGCGCACGTTAAACCTCGCGGCCGTTTCACGGTCGATAGTCGTCCAAGTTGCTGATCGAGAGTTGTCCCATGAACACGCCCAACGTTGAAGCCGTGAAGCTGGATGAACTGAACTGCTGGCGCATCCGCCACGGTCAGGCCGAAGTGCTGGTGGCCCAGCAAGGCGCGCACATCCTCAGTTATCAGGTGGACGGCCAGCCGCCGATCATCTGGCTGAACGACAAGGCCATGTTCAAGACCGGCCAGAGCATCCGCGCCGGCGTGCCGGTGTGCTGGCCGTGGTTCGGCAAGTTCGAACGCAACCCGCAGAGCGTGCAGGTGATGCGTGTCAGCGAAGAACCGGCCGCCGCCCACGGGTTTGTCCGGGCGATGGATTGGGAACTGGGCGGTATCGAAACCGAAGGTGAAAGCCTGAAGGTGGAGTTCAAGCTGCCCTACCCCGAAGGCGGTTTTCCGGGCTGGCCGCATCAGGTCGATCTGACCCTGACCCTGCGCCTCGACGATCAACTGCACATCAGCCTGACCAGCCACAACCGTGGTACAGACAGCGTCAGCATCAGCCAGGCGTTGCACAGCTATTTCGCCGTCAGCGATGTGCGCAACGTTCGCGTCGAAGGTGTGGATGGCCTCGATTACATCGAGACTCTGGATGACTGGAAAACCCACACCCAGCAAGGCGACCTGCGTTTTGCCGGGGAAACCGACCGTATCTACCTCGACGTTCCGCCGCAACTGAGCATTGTCGATCCGGCCTGGGAACGGCGCATCGTGCTGACCGCTACCGGTTCACGCACGGCGGTGATCTGGAACCCGTGGATCGACCGCGCCGCCGCGCTCAGCGACATGGATAACGACGGCTGGCAGCGCATGCTGTGCATCGAGACGGCGAACGTGATGAGTGATGTGATGACTCTGGCGCCGGATGCCGGTCACACAATGGGTGTCAGTATTGGCAGCGAGCCACTCTGAAAACAAAAATCGCAGCCCTGAGGCTGCGATTTTTTTTGCCGTTCTGAATTACAGATCCGATTCCTGCACCACCCGCACCTTGTCCGCCTCCAGCGCATACGCCGCATCGGCCAGGTCATTGCTGACCTTCTCGATCTTCAGCGTGCCGGTCACCCACAGCGGCGTATAGATGTCATCCAGTTTCAAGCCTTTTGGATAACGCACCAGCACCAGTTGATTCGGTGGCGGTGGTGGTACGTGGATGCACGCGCCCGGGTACGGCACGAGGAAGAACAGCGTGCTGCGGCCCTTGGCGTCGGATTCCAGCGGCACCGGATAACCGCCGATGCGGATGTGCTTGTCGTTCATCGACGCCACGGTCTTGGTCGAATACATCACCGCCGGCAAACCTTTGGCCTGCTTCATCCCGCCTTTCTGGGTGAAGGTGCCGGTGGCTTCCGGGGAGTTGTGGTCGATTTCAGGCATGGCCTCGAGGGCTTTCTGGTCCGACTTGGGCATCAGTTCCAGCCAGTCGGTTTCCGGCAGTTCGCCGGCGTGGGCCAGACCGCTGCCCAGCAAAAGGAGAGTCAACAGAAGACGGCGCATGAAGGTGCTCGGTAAAGGATGCTCGAAAAGGGAGGGGACGCTGAATCGCCGAGCATTTTAGCCCTCCCCGCCGGATTGGCGGAGAGGACTTTGTCGCTTTGAATCAGTTCTTTTTGATCAGGCCGTAGATCACCAGCAGCACGATCGCGCCAACCAGCGCGCCGATGAAGCCGGCGCCCTGACCCGCCTGATAGATGCCCAGGGCCTGGCCGCCGTAAGTGGCTGCCAGCGAACCGCCGATACCGAGCAGGATGGTCATGATCCAGCCCATGCTGTCATCGCCCGGTTTCAGAAACCGCGCCAGCAGGCCGACGATGAGGCCGATAAAGATGGTTCCGATAATTCCCATGGCACTTCCCTCTGAATGGTAGATATGCGATGAAGCCTAGCCAGACTTTCGCATCCTGCCATCAGAGAACGGCGGCCCCGCAATGGTTCCGCCGCTGCCGGATGAAACTGTCGTTACTCGGCGATCAGCGCTTCGACCTTGAGGATCTGCTGCTCGAGGGTCGCCTTGTCCTTGCAGCGCAGGTTGGCGTGACCGACCTTGCGCCCGGCCTTGAAGGCCTTGCCGTAGTGATGCAGGTGGCAATCGTCGATGGCGATAACCTTCTCGACCGGCGGAACAACGCCGATGAAGTTGAGCATCGCGCTCTCGCCGACCTTGGCGGTCGAACCCAGCGGCAGACCGGCAACGGCCCGCAGGTGGTTTTCGAACTGGCTGCACTCGGCGCCTTCGGTGGTCCAGTGCCCGGAGTTGTGCACGCGCGGGGCAATTTCGTTGGCCTTGAGGCCACCGTCGACTTCAAAGAACTCGAACGCCATCACGCCGACGTAGTTCAACTGCTTGAGGACGCGGCTGGAGTAGTCTTCAGCCAGGGCCTGCAGCGGGTGATCGGAACTGGCGACCGACAGCTTGAGAATGCCGCTGTCATGGGTGTTGTGCACCAGTGGATAGAACTTCGTCTCGCCATCGCGGGCGCGCACGGCGATCAGCGACACTTCGCCGGTGAATGGCACGAAGCCTTCCAGCAGGCAAGGCACGCTGCCCAGTTCGGCGAAGGTACCGACCACGTCTTCCGGCTTGCGCAGGACTTTCTGACCCTTGCCGTCGTAACCCAGGGTGCGGGTTTTCAGCACAGCAGGCAGGCCGATCGAAGCGACGGCGGCGTCCAGGTCTGCTTGCGACTGGATGTCGGCGAACGCCGGGGTCGGAATCCCCAGGTCCTTGAACATGCTCTTTTCGAACCAGCGGTCGCGAGCGATACGCAGGGCTTCGGCACTCGGGTAGACCGGCACGAATTGCGAAAGAAACGCCACGGTTTCCGCCGGGACGCTTTCGAACTCGAAGGTCACCAGATCGACTTCATCGGCCAACTGGCGCAGGTGATCCTGATCGCCGTAATCGGCCCGCAGGTGTTCGCCCAACGCAGCGGCGCAAGCGTCCGGCGCAGGGTCGAGGAAAGCGAAGTTCATGCCCAGCGGGGTGCCCGCCAGGGCCAACATGCGACCCAACTGGCCGCCACCGATTACACCGATCTTCATCTCAACAACCTCAGGCAATACGTGGGTCTGGATTGTCCAGGACGCTGTCTGTCTGCTCGGCACGGAAGGTTTTCAGTACCGCGTGGAATTGTGGATGCTTGGCGCCCAGGATGCTCGCCGACAGCAGGGCTGCGTTGATCGCACCGGCCTTGCCGATGGCCAGGGTGGCAACCGGAATACCGGCCGGCATCTGCACGATCGACAGCAGCGAGTCGACGCCCGAGAGCATCGCCGACTGCACTGGCACCCCCAGCACCGGCAGGTGGGTCTTGGCCGCACACATGCCTGGCAGGTGGGCTGCGCCACCGGCACCGGCGATGATCACCTCGATGCCGCGGCCTTCAGCCTCTTCGGCGTACTGGAACAGCAGATCCGGGGTGCGGTGGGCGGAAACCACCTTGACCTCGTAAGGGATGCCGAGCTTTTCCAGCATATCGGCGGTGTGGCTAAGGGTGGACCAATCGGACTTGGAGCCCATGATCACGCCAACCAGTGCACTCATCGTCGCGCCTCTTCTCTCTGGGCGCCCGCAGGCGCGTCAAAAACAACAAGCCACGCAGGATGCGTGGCTTGTTGTAGGAAAAATGGCCGGACGAACCGGCCGAAGGCCGCGCAGTATACCGCAAAGAAAGCAATAAACAGCCCCCGTGGCGACCATCTGTCATCTGCACCGAACCACTCATTTTACTGACTCGAAAATCAAGAACAGCGCCTCTACCGTTCAAACGAAATACATAGCGATCAAGTTATATCGGGAACGCAATTAACTCACTGCAGCATCCATGTAATAAAATTCAAAACACTCCTGAGCGTCATAACTCATCGCGCATGGTATATAAACAATCACCCACAACTTACTGACGCAGCCAATCACCACAACCGACAATATCAATATCAACCAGAAATACCCACTACCGTTATACCTCTTGCAATACATCGCAAGCTGGGCGCATTGCTAAAACCCGCAACAACTCAAACATTAAAAGGATTTAAACATGCTAAAGGAACCAATAGCACTACAAGTTTTCATCCACGAAGACCTGTCGGACTACACTAAGGAAGATCTATACAAAAGGCACTTCTCCTGGCTTGCAGCGGAGATTGAGAGCATTACCGGCCGCAAAATGCTGATTCGATTGATCGAACCATCAGAAGCAAGGGACCTGAGCAGTCATCCGTATCAAAACTTGAACGAACGTGCCTCACTGAGCGCTTGGAAAACCAAGGTCGACAAGTATCGAAACACTAATCTTGACCTGCGCTTGATCAAGTTCCTGTTACTGACGCGCAACTCCATAAACAGCCGTACACGGGGAATTGCCGAACTCCCAGGTTACGTGGGTATCGCCTCGACAGAAAAAGTCAGCACGGCCGCTCACGAAGTAGGGCACATGTTCGGTGCAACACATGAAGACGCCGAAATTCTCTACAACGGATGGTGGAGCGAAACGGTCATGTCGAGTGATGAGTTCTCTCCACTGCGAAGCAACGCCGACCGTTTCAGTGATAAAAATCGAGAAAACATTCGTAAGTACCTGAGCACAAAAGTTGTAACAGGCCCAGTGCAATCGACCCTGCGTCCCGAGGAAGACTGGGACTGAGGCAAGGCATGCCGAACTTAAAAAGGAATTACGGATGACCATTGTTAACAAGAAACGAGACATCAATATCTTCGCCGTCGTTCACGACGATATTCCGGCGACGACAACCACGAGTATTTACGCCGAGCACTTCCAGCCTTTTGTGAAAGAGCTGGAAAGCTTTATCGATCGAAAATTCAATGTTGTCTTTGGCAGGGGCGCACCCTACAGCCAGTTCAACTACAAAGGTGATGACCCGCTACGGACCTTGAAAAGTTGGGAAATACTGGGCCGCCAATACCTGGAGCTGGCCAAGGCCGAAGGCTTCGAGACTGGCCCGCTGGATCAGGTCGTTCTGCTGACTAAAGAAAACCTGAATGAGAGGACTGGGGGGGCTGCACTGCTATGGCCTCCACTCAATACCGGAAACTTTGCAATCTCTTCTCTCGGCAGCCGGATCACTGTGGGTCATGAAGTCGGTCACTTGCTGGGCGCCCGACATGAAGATTCGGAAATTCAATACAACGGCTGGTGGTGTGAAACGTACATGACCCCACAACCCCATCCACTCAGATCCATTTGTTACAGTTTCAGCCAGAAAAACCGGGAAAACATACAAAACCATTTGGCCAGCAAAGGCTGACCGTTCGCCTGGAGACTCGGCAGAGGCGAAAACAAAGTTCGCCTCTGCTTCCATCACTCAGCTATTGCCACTCGCCGCGCCGCCCTCCAACTTGCGCCACAACAACCGCACATTGGCCTTGCGCACCAGCGCGCATCTGTACAGACGAATCTCCAGCGGCACATGCCACTGCGCGCCGCCGCAGACCACCAGTTCGCCCCGCGCCAGCTCGGCCCGCACGCTCAGCTGCGGTACCCAGGCAATGCCGAGGCCTTCCAGCGCCATGCTTTTCAGGCTGTCGGCCATGGCGGTTTCATAGATCGTGGTGAAGCGCAGCTGACGCTGACGCAGCAAGCCGTTCACGGAGCGTCCGAGAAACGCCCCGGCGCTGTACGCCAGTAACGGCACACTGCCCTCGCCTTCCAGATCGAACAGCGGCTTGCCATTGGCATCCGCCGCACATACCGGAAGCATTTCGGTCTGGCCCAGGTGCAGCGACGGGAAGATCTCCGGGTCCATCTGCATCGCCGCGTCCGGGTCGTAGAACGCCAGCATCAGATCGCAGCCACCTTCACGCAGCGCGTGCACCGCGTCGCCAACGTTGGTCGCCACCAGCCGGGTAGCGATGTTCAGGCCTTCGTTGCGCAATTGCGCGATCCAGCGCGGAAAGAAACCGAGCGCCAGCGAGTGCGCCGCCGCGACCTGGATCACTTCGCCCTGCCCGCCTTCCAGATGATGAAGATGGCGCAGCACTTCACCGAGCTGTTCGACCACGGTGCGCGCGGTCACCAGGAACAGTTGCCCCGCCGCCGTCAGCTCGATTGGCGTGCGCGAGCGGTTGACCAGCGTCAGGCCCAGCGCCGCTTCCAGGCTGCGGATCCGCCGACTGAAAGCCGGCTGGGTCACGAAGCGCCGTTCGGCCGCCTGCGAGAAGCTGCGGGTGGCAGCCAGAGCACTGAAGTCCTCGAGCCATTTGCTTTCCAGATTCATCACGTCCTCCCGGACACGCACCAAAACAGGTCACACGTCTGCCGCGCACGCGGCGTCACACGGGCATTATGCCGAATGTGCATAGGGCAGTGTTTAACAGCATTGGCCCAAAAATTCCCACAAGCCTAGCATTCGCAGCGTTCCGGCACAGACCGGGTCCATATCGAGATGATTTCTATCATGTCCTCCGCTGCATCATTCCGCACAGAAAACGACCTGCTTGGCGCCCTCGAAGTCCCTGCTCAAGCGTATTACGGCATCCAGACCCTGCGAGCGGTGAATAACTTCCGCCTCTCGGGCGTTCCGATTTCGCACTACCCGAAGCTGGTTGTCGGTCTGGCGATGGTCAAACAGGCCGCCGCTGACGCCAACCGTGAGCTGGGTCACCTGAGCGAAGCCAAGCACGCTGCCATCAGCGAAGCCTGTGCACGTCTGATCCGCGGCGATTTCCACGAAGAGTTCGTGGTCGACATGATTCAAGGTGGCGCCGGTACCTCCACCAACATGAACGCCAACGAAGTGATCGCCAACATTGCTCTTGAAGCGATGGGTCACCAGAAAGGCGAGTACCAGTACCTGCACCCGAACGACGACGTGAACATGGCGCAGTCGACCAACGACGCCTACCCGACCGCGATCCGTCTGGGTCTGCTGCTGGGTCACGACGCGCTGCTGGCCAGCCTCGACAGCCTGATTCAGGCTTTCGCAGCCAAGGGTGAAGAATTCAACCACGTCCTGAAGATGGGTCGTACCCAGCTGCAAGACGCCGTACCAATGACCCTGGGTCAGGAATTCCGTGCTTTCGCCACCACCATGGGTGAAGACCTGGCCCGTCTGAAGACGCTGGCCCCGGAACTGCTGACCGAAGTGAACCTGGGCGGCACCGCGATCGGTACCGGCATCAACGCTGACCCGCGTTACCAGGCCCTGGCCGTACAGCGTCTGGCGCTGATCAGCGGTCAACCGCTGGTTCCAGCCGCCGACCTGATCGAAGCCACTTCCGACATGGGCGCCTTCGTGCTGTTCTCCGGCATGCTCAAGCGCACCGCAGTCAAGCTGTCGAAGATCTGCAACGACCTGCGCCTGCTGTCCAGCGGACCGCGTACCGGCATCAACGAAATCAACCTGCCGGCGCGTCAGCCAGGCAGCTCGATCATGCCAGGCAAGGTCAACCCGGTGATCCCGGAAGCCGTGAATCAGGTGGCATTCCAGGTCATCGGTAACGATCTGGCGCTGACCATGGCAGCCGAAGGCGGCCAACTGCAACTGAACGTGATGGAGCCGCTGATCGCCTTCAAGATCCTCGACTCGATCCGCCTGCTGCAACGCGCCATGGACATGCTGCGCGAGCACTGCATCGTCGGCATCACCGCCAACGAAGCGCGCTGCCGTGAACTGGTCGAACACTCGATCGGTCTGGTCACCGCACTGAACCCGTACATCGGCTACAAAAACGCCACCCGCATCGCCCGTATCGCCCTTGAAAGCGGCCGCGGCGTGCTGGAACTGGTGCGCGAAGAAGGTCTGCTCGACGAAGCCATGCTCGCCGACATCCTGCGCCCGGAAAACATGATTGCTCCGCGTCTGGTGCCTCTGAAGGCCTGATCCGACGCGTTACTTGTAGCACCGCTCACCAGGTCGAGGGACTAGACACCTCTCACCTTTTGAGGGCTTGGGGAGCATTCCCCGAGCCCTTTTTTTTAACTGTTTGAACCTGAGAACCGTATGTATGGAAGCTGGCTGCAAACCGGCTCCCAGACAAGCCCGACGCCGGTAACGTCGGGTGTTTCAAAGCTTCGTTTCGTCGCTTGCACCACAACCGTGCAGACGGGCGCCGCACTGATCGGTATAGTGCCGCCCCTCTTCGCGTGAGCGGTCGTCGGTAACGAGGCCATAACCCATGCGAAACCCGAACTAATAACAAACCCGCGATATGGATCCGGGACGAAACCCTCGCCTCGCCCGTTGTGCCGCGCGCACACCGGTGTAACGCGATGTTTCCGACTATCCAGCATTTGCTTACACAATAAACAGCGAGGAAAAATCCATGCTCGAAGTCATCAACGACTTCCTCTCAGGGAAAGTACTGATCGTGCTCATTGTCGGGCTCGGTAGCTACTTCACGATTCGCTCGCGTTTCGTTCAATTGCGCCACTTCTTCCACATGTTCGCGGTGTTCCGCGACAGCCTCAAAGGCAGCGCCGGGCAGCTCAGCTCGTTCCAGGCCCTGATGCTCAGCCTCGCCGGCCGCGTCGGTGCAGGCAACATCGCCGGTGTCGGCATCGCCGTGACTCTCGGTGGTCCGGGTGCGGTGTTCTGGATGTGGGTGACCGCTCTGGTCGGCATGTCCAGCAGCTTCTTCGAATGTACGCTGGCCCAGGTCTACAAGCGCGCCGATGGCGATGGCCTGTACCGTGGCGGTCCGGCTTACTACATCCAGCACGGCCTGAAACTCAAAGGCATGGCGGTGGTGTTCTCGATTCTGCTGCTGGTCACTTACGGATTCGCCTTCATCGGCCTGCAGTCCTACACCGTGACCCACTCGCTGCAAAACGCCTTTGCCTTTGATCCGCAACACACCGGTATCGTCCTGGCAGTGCTGCTGGCCATTACCTTCATCGGTGGCATCAAGCGCATCGCTTCGGTGTCCGACCTGCTGGTACCGATCAAGACCCTGGCCTACATCGGCGTGACCCTGTACGTGATCGGCACCCAGATCGAACACGTGCCAGCCATGCTGGAAACCATTTTCAAGAGCGCCTTCGGTCTCGACCCGGCCTTCGGCGGCCTGCTCGGCAGCGCAATCGTGATGGGCGTGAAACGTGGCGTGTTCGCCAACGAAGCGGGCCTGGGCAGTGCGCCGAACGTCGCCGCCGTGGCCGCCGTGAAGCACCCGGGCGCTCAAGGCGTGGTTCAGGCGTTCAGCGTGTTCCTCGACACCTTCGTGATCTGCACCTGCACCGCGCTGCTGATCCTGCTGTCGGGCTTCTACACCCCGGGCTTCGAAGGTGACGGCATCGTCCTGACCCAGAACTCGCTGGCCGCCGTGGTGGGTGACTGGGGCCGCATGTTCGTCAGCGTCGCGCTGTCGCTGTTCGTCTTCACTTGCATCCTCTACAACTACTACCTGGGCGAAAACAGCCTGCAGTTCCTCACCCGCAACCGCGCGGCGCTGATGACGTTCCGCGGCCTGGTGCTGGCGCTGGTGGTCTGGGGTTCGATGCAGGATCTGTCGACCGTGTTCGCCTTCGCCGACATCACCATGACCTGCCTGGCCTTCGTCAACCTGGTGGCCCTGGCCATGCTGTTCAAGGTCGGCATGCGCGTGATGCGCGACTACGATGCGCAGCGTCGCGCCGGCGTCGACCAGCCGGTGTTCGACTCCAGCAAGTTCAGCGACCTGGATCTGGACCTGAAGGCCTGGCCTGCCAATCCGTCGGCCGACACCCAGGCCGACGCTCAGCCGCAAGGCATCCCTGCAGCGCAACGCTGATCGGGTAAAAACCGGGCGCAGGTCTTGCGCCCGGCGTGACACAGGCGGCGGTCGGCGTCATGCTCGACAGCATGCTGTCTTCGTTCAGGAGAACTCCCCATGAATTCCTCGACCTACCCTGCCGCCCAGCACGTCATGGTGCTGTACACCGGCGGCACCATCGGCATGCAGGCCAGCGCCAATGGCCTGGCCCCGGCGTCCGGTTTCGAAGCGCGGATGCGCGACTACCTGCACAGCCAGCCTGAGCTGGTCGTACCGCAGTGGCGCTTTCGCGAGATGTCGCCGCTGATCGACAGCGCCAACATGACCCCGGCCTACTGGCAGCAACTGCGTGAAGCAGTCGTCGACGCGGTCGATGTGCAAGGCTGCGACAGCGTACTGATCCTGCACGGCACCGACACCCTGGCCTACAGCGCCGCCGCCATGAGCTTCCAGTTGCTCGGCCTGCATGCCCGCGTGTGCTTCACCGGTTCGATGTTGCCGGCCGGCGTCACCGACAGCGACGCCTGGGAAAACCTCAGCGGTGCGCTGGTCGCCCTCGGCCAAGGCCTGGCGCCGGGTGTACACCTTTATTTCCACGGCGAACTGCTGGCGCCGACCCGTTGCGCGAAAGTGCGCAGCTTCGGCCGTCATCCGTTCAAACGCCTGGAGCGTCAGGGCGGCGGCCTGAAGGCCACGTCCCTGCCGGCAGCGCTGAACTACAACCAGCCCAAGCAACTGGCCAAGGTGGCGGTATTGCCGCTGTTCCCGGGCATCGGCGCCGAGATCATCGACGGCCTGCTCGACAGCGGCATTCAGGGTCTGGTGCTGGAGTGCTACGGCAGCGGCACCGGGCCAAGCGACAACCCGCAATTCCTCGCCAGCCTTGGCCGGGCGCGGGACAACGGTGTCGTGGTGGTTGCGGTCACGCAGTGCCATGAAGGCGGTGTGGAACTGGATGTCTACGAAGCGGGCAGCCGCTTGCGTGGCGTTGGCGTGTTGTCCGGTGGCGGCATGACCCGCGAAGCAGCGTTCGGCAAGTTGAACGGATTGCTTGGTGCGGGTCTTGAGACAGCTGAAGTGGGGCGACTGGTCGAACTCGACTTGTGCGGCGAGCTCATCTGATCGCAACAAGCTGTGGGAGCACCTCTGCTCCCACAGCCCGGCATGCAACTTGCTGCCGTTTCCAGCACCCCAAGGCTGGAAGTCCCCGATGCTCCACTCCCACCTCACCACCCTCAACGCCGTCTCCCTGGTGCTCAACACCTTCAGGGATCAAGGCCTGTCCAGCGAAGCGCTGCTGGCCGGCAGCGGCATCAGCGCGGCGGATCTGAGCCGGGCCGACACCCGCATCACCACCAATCAGGAGATGCAGGTCTGCGCCAACGCGGTCGCGCTCAAACACGACATCGGTCTGGAGCTGGGCCGGCGCATGCATGTTTCCTGCTACGGCATCCTCGGTTACGCGCTGCTGACCTGTGCCACCTTCGGTGACGCTTTGCGCCTGGCGATCCGTTATCCGGCGCTGCTGGGAACACTTTTCGAGCTGAGCCTGGAAGATGACGGCGAGCGCGTCTGGTTTGTCGCCGCCGATTATCGCGAGAGCCCGGCGATGGCGGTGTTCAACGCGGAGTTCTGCCTGGTGTCGCTGAAAGTCATCTGCGACGACCTGCTCGGCCATCCGTTGCCATTGCTGGCTGCCCGCTTCGAACACACCGCACCGGATTACCGCGACAGCTACGCCGAACACTTCAAGGCGCCGCTGCACTTCGGCGCCAAGGACAACGCCTTCGCCTTCGACCGGCGCTGGCTCGACCAGCCGCTGCCGCTGGCCGACATCATCACTCACCAGGCCATGGCCGAGCGTTGCCGCAAACAGAACACCGAGTTCACCGGCCGCCAGGCGTGGCTGGGGCGGATCCGCCAGTTGCTCAGCGCACAACTCAATGCCGCACCGGGGCTGGAAGGTCTGGCGCAGCAGATGAACTGCTCGCCACGCACGCTGCGCCGGCATCTGAAAGACATGGGTTGCAGCTATCAGGAGCTGCTCGACGAACTGCGTTTCGAGCGAGCCAAGCAGATGCTTTGCGAGGATCAATTGCCGATCTACCGCATCGCCGAAACCCTCGGTTTCAGCGAGACTGCGAGCTTCCGCCATGCCTTCGTGCGCTGGAGCGGTGTGGCGCCGAGTCAGTTCCGACCACACGGTTAAACCGTCGAGGGGCGATATCAGGTCAGTATTTTTGGCCATATCGATCCCCTTTTGGCCTCTCTGGCCGTTCTCCGATTCGCCCCGCGCCGCAACACTGGAGCCAACCGAATCAGCCCCTGCGGAGAACAACAAATGCTGACGATCTACTCTGACGATCACCACCTGCACCATGGCCGCTGCGAATTGATCGACGGGCAACTCAAGCCTTGCTTCGAGATGCCGTCACGCGCCGACCACGTGCTGCAACGGGTAAAAAATCAAAACCTCGGCCCGGTCGAGGCGCCGAAGGATTTCGGCCTCGGGCCGATCGAGCGCATTCACAGCCGCGACTACCTCGACTTCTTCAAAGGCGCCTGGGCGCGCTGGACCGAATTCAACACCGACGGTGACTTGCTGCCCTACACCTGGCCGGCGCGCACCTTGCGTCAGGTCAAACCGACCAGCCTGCACGGCCAGCTCGGCTATTACAGCTTCGACGGCGGCGCACCGATCACCGCCGGCACCTGGCAAGCGGCGTACAGCGCGGCGCAAGTGGCACTGACCGCACAAGCGGAAATCCAGCGCGGCGCCCGTGGTGCCTTCGCCCTGTGCCGTCCACCGGGACACCACGCTGCCGGTGATTTGATGGGCGGTTATTGCTACCTCAACAATGCCGCCATCGCCGCGCAAGCGTTCCTCGATCAGGGCCACAAGAAGGTCGCAATCCTCGACGTCGACTACCACCACGGCAACGGCACCCAATCGATTTTCTACGAGCGCAGCGACGTGCTGTTCACTTCGATCCACGGCCATCCGGAAGCGGAATTCCCGTTCTTCCTAGGCTACGAAGACGAACGCGGCGAAGGCGCCGGTGAAGGCTTCAACTTCAACTATCCGCTGCCGGCCGGTTCCGGCTGGGACGTCTGGAGCGCGGCACTGGATCAGGCCTGCCAGGAGATCGACAACTACGGCGCCGACATCATCGTCGTGTCGCTGGGTGTGGACACCTTCAAGGACGATCCGATCTCGCAGTTCAAGCTCGACAGTCCGGATTACCTGGCGATGGGCAAACGCATCGCGGCCCTCGGCAAACCGACCCTGTTCGTCATGGAAGGTGGCTACGCGGTGGAAGAAATCGGCATCAACGCGGTGAACGTGCTTGAAGGTTTCGAACAATGAGCAGACTCAAGCACTTCATCGCGCCGGCGTTGTGCGCGGCGCTGCTGAGCAGCGGCGGCGCTCATGCGGAAGAACGTACCCTGCGCGTCTACAACTGGTTCGACTACATCACTCCCAAGGCACTGGAAGATTTCAAGGCGCAGAACAGCCAGACCAAACTGGTCTACGACATCTTCGACACCAACGAAGCGCTGGAGGCCAAGCTGCTGACCGGCAACTCCGGTTATGACGTGGTAGTGCCGTCCAACGTGTTCCTCGCCAAGCAGATCGAGGCCGGGGTGTTCCAGCCGCTGGATCGCAGCCAGTTGCCGAACTGGAACCACCTCGACCCGAAACTGATGAAGCTGATCGAGGCCAACGACCCTGGCAACCAGTTCGCCGTGCCGTACATGTACGGCACTATCCTGATCGGCTTCAACCCGGCCAAGGTCAAGGCCGCGCTGGGTGACAACGCACCGGTGGACAGCTGGGACCTGATCTTCAAGGAAGAGAACATCAGCAAGCTCAAGCAGTGCGGCGTGGCCCTGCTCGACTCGCCATCGGAGATTCTGCCGCTGGCCCTGCAACACCTCGGCCTGGATCCCAACAGCAAGAACCCGGCGGACTACGCCAAGGCTGAAGCGCTGCTGATGAAGATTCGTCCGTACGTGACCTACTTCCATTCGTCCAAGTACATGGCCGACATCGCCAACGGCGACATCTGCGTTGCCGTCGGCTATTCGGGCAGCTTCTCGCAAGCGGCCAACCGCGCCAAGGAAGCGAAAAATGGCGTGGTGGTGGACATGCGTCTGCCGAAAGAAGGCGCGCCGATCTGGTTCGACATGCTTGCCATCCCGAAAGGTGCGAAGAATCCGCAGGATGCCTACACCTTCATCAACTACCTGCTGCAACCGCAGGTGATTGCGTCGGTCAGCGATTTTGTCGGTTATCCGAACCCGAACAAGGACGCCACCGAACTTGTCGACCCGGCGATTCGCAACAACCCGAATCTGTACCCGACCGATGCGGCGATGAACACGCTCTACACCCTGCAACCGTTGCCGCGTGATGCGGAACGGGCGCGCACCCGGGCCTGGACCAAGATCAAGTCCGGCACCTGAAGCGCTGCGACCCAACCAGACCCGCAGCCGCGGGTCTTTTTTTGCCTGCAAGATCTATGTACCGCATCGCAGCGCGGCCAGGATTTTAGTGTCCGATTTTTCCCCTTGGACATGAACATGACTGAACCTGCCGCCGCCTCAGACGTTTCCCCTCCTTTGCTGAAACAGAGCCGGCTGGTCGAACTGACCGGCCAGGGCTATTCGCTGCATCAAGTCGCCTCTACGTTGTTGCGCGAAGGACTGAACAAAAGCTATCCCGACCAACACATCGATCCGGATCACTGCATGCTCGCGACACCTCTGCGCGAGACCGACACTTCACAGAGCACCGCCAGGGTCTTCGCCTTCGAGTCGCTGACCCATGCCTTCATCCAGCACTGCCTGCACAAGACCACAGCCGATTACATCGAAGGCGAGCACTTCCTGACCCGAACACCCAACGCAGTTCCTCCCACGCTTCTGCCGGTGAGCATGGACGACATCACTGCGCTGGTGAACGACCTCGCACCTTTTCTGTTCCTCGAATATCAGCAGCGTCAGCTCGATTACTGGAACGAGTCCGCCAATGGCCAGCCACGCTGGCAAGAGCTGTCCGATCAGTTGTGCTCGGCGGCAAATGTGCAGTCGGCCAGCGGCTGGGACGCCGACGAATGCGCATTCGCACGATTTGTCGCGCAGCATCCGGACCGGAGTGAGCGCTCGACCGCAGCCAACGATTTCGTCGGACTGAAAGCCTGCCTGATGGACATCGAACTCGTCGACGGTGAGGACAGCACACACCTGCTTGTCGCCGGCGCTCTCGTGCTGACCGCCACCGTCAAAAAACGAAACCGGATCCTGATGTACACCGTTGCCGATGGCTATGAATCATTCGACTCGCTGAACGCGCTGGGAGAAACATTGCCGCAGCGACTCGATCCCCGGCTGTCCGATCGCTCCTTGAAATGGCGCCTGATCGAGCCCGAAGGAAACATCTTCGATGCCGTCGCACAGGCGCAGATCAGCAACCAGCTCGGCGCGATCGAGGCACTGGATCCCGCCAGCCGGTCGATCAGTGCCCACGCCGGCTCCGGGCGACAGCGCCGCAGTCGATTCAGCCCACTTGAGCGGGCTCGACTCGACCAGCTGGAAGAGGCCATTCCCGACTGGTTGCTCGAAGGGTCGGCGCACGACCTGCAGGACTACAGCCGCTACGTTGCCGAGCTCGGCACGTTGCGCAACGAAGCCGGGAATGGCGCGTTCAGGGAAGACGACATTCCCCTGATCAAACCCTACGCCGAACGTCGGATGCGTGAAGCGATCATTGCCGACGAAAGCGCTGAAGGCGCCGCCGACCTGCCTCTGGAACAGCTGCGAATCACGGTGACGAACAGCCTCGAAACCGGCGGCTTCACGCTGCCCAATCCATTTGATCAGGTACACGAAACCCTGGGTGAATTTGCCCTGCAAAACGCCACGCCCTATCAGGCCACGATCGCCTTCGACGATGGCCGAGCCGTACCTGACTGGTTGACGCTGGATTTTCTGACCGCCGTCGCGGAAAAGGTCGACATCGGTGGTCACTATCCGCAACTGATCAAACGCGCGCTGATCGATGATCCGATCCGTTCGACCGCGCACCGGACTCGCTATCTGCGCCAGCTGCCGACGCTTCTACCGATGCTCGCGCTGGAGTGCAAACTCAGACGCCAGGGTGCAGTCGATGAGCGTGGCTATGCCTATGTCTGCCAGTTGATGGATGCCATCAGCCGCAAACTGCCGGCGGCCGAACATCCGGTGACCATCCGGCCTCTGGCGTTTGTCCCGCGCCGCCGCTTGAGCCGGCGCTCGGACGTGGTCGCCAACATGTTCATCATTTGTCCGCGAGATCACGCACACGGCCCCTGTCTTTTGTACCGACCGCTGCTGGACACCCCATTGATGCAGTTCGCTTCGTTGCAGAACCTGATGTATGCGCTGTATCAGGCGGGCGAACTGCGCAATTCGGTACTCGCCTGGATGGGCAGCGCGGCCCTGAGTTTCGAGTACTCGCAATACGCCTTCCCGGTGGGTCTGCCCTCGCCGTGGATCGTCACTCAACTGGCCACGGAACCGTTCATGCATCTGGACCTGACCGGCCCGATCGAACTGGAAAATGCGCCGCTCGACGGCGACATCCTCGCTTCGCTGTACACGGCGAACAGTCAGGCACTGATCGAGCTTGCGAACCGTCAGTCACAGTCCAACCGTGAGCGCCGCTGGGCACTTCTGGCGGACAGCGGCTGGGCCATTTTCAGCGTCGCCGCAAACTTCATGAGCGGCGCAGCCGGCACCGCTGTCTGGGTCTGGCAGACCATCACGCAGATTCAGCAGGCGATTGATGCCCATGAACGCGACGACAATCTGGTGGCCTGGCAATCCACCGCCGACGTTCTGCTCACCCTCGGCATCATCATGACTCAGCACGCCGTGGTACGACGCAACCGCTCCTGGTCGCCGCGCCGGAGTAAATCGTACGAGTTCGAGCAAGGGACGCCGGAGAGCGTGGCGTCCGCGAGAACGCCGCAACCTGCGCCAGCGGTCGCGCCATCGGTCGTCCTCGATCCGCTGGTTGTCACCGGCGAAGTCCCTGCCGATCATTTCACTCAACTCGAACAGGGGACGCTGTTGCGATCTGGCACCAGCGCACGCTTCATCGCGATGCTCGACCGTTTCAGCATCGCCGCACCTGACTTGAGCGGCAAACGAGCCTCGTCGGTCACTCACCTCTACACCCTCGACGGCAAGACGTGCGTCCAGGTCGGCATGCGCTGGTTTGAAGTGATCGCCCGGCCAGGCGAGCCGGTTCACATCGTTGACCCGGCCGACCCACAGCGTATCGGCATGGCCCTGAAATACGACGAGACGGCCGGACAATGGCACTGGGACCCGAAACTGCGCTTGCGCGGCGGGATGCCGAGAAGCCGGATCGAGGCATTCCGTCGATCCAAAAAACAGATCATGGATGCAGCGTGGACTGAGCTGGAACAATTTGAAGCAGGCGAAACCGAAGCGAAAACACTGCTGCTGCGAGCACTGGTCGCCCTTCCACGGGATATCAGCGAAGCCGGATTCGAGCACTCCGCGTCCATTTATCTGGACCGCGCCACGAAGCTGGGCAATGACTACACCAAGGCCCTGGACCAACTCGAGATCTGGCGCGAGGCAGGGGGCGGCGGCTCGGTACACCAGGCCAAGCTGATGAGCCTTACTCTGGGTCAGCACCGCTGTTTTGGCTCGTGGCTGCGAGTGAAGATGCGGACTTATGCCAAGACCACGCAAATATTCGTCGACAGCGCAATCAACCAGACAGCGATACCGCGAAACAAACAGATCGAAATAGCCACCGTCGCCACCGCGATGAGCGACGAAATGATTGTCAGCCTGCAGACCCTGGACCGTTCGCTGCAGGTCTTGAACAGCCACTCGGTCAAGGCCAGAGAAGTGGCCACAAGACTGGAATTGCTGCTGCCGGACTTCAGCCCGCTCGATCTCAAGGCCAATGAAATCGGCATGTCCTACGAACGCTGTGTCGTGGAACAGCCGGGGGCCGCCATGAATGCCGCCCGTGTTGCCATCGGGATCATTACGGCCGCTGCCGCCGACGCCAGCCATGAGCTGATCCTGTTGAGCAAAACAGCGGTGACCGCAGACGGACAGCCAGCGCGTCTCGAACGCCTGTCGCAATGGAACGACCTCTTCGCCAGCCTCGGTGAACGCGTCGAACAGCTGCCTGCCGACCATCCCGGCCAGTTCGTCCAGGACAGACTCGACAGGGTTCGCGAGCTGATCGGCGAGTTCCACCTGCTGGCTCGCAATCGACTGACCACGGAACTGCCTGAACCTGAGGAACGACCGGCACCCGTCAAGTCCAGAGCGCAGCCCTCCACATCACAGTCCAAAGTGAAGGTCTCCAAGAGCCGCCCCCGCCCAGAGGTGGACGAGCAGGCTTCCACTGCCCCGGACGGCGACTCCAGCGCAGAGGTCCCGTTCGTCAAACTGTCCACTCGACGACCTGACCCGAAGATGCCCAAGGATGACGAGGACCTTCTTTCATCGGCCATCCAGCTTGAAGCGGACATCGACCGATTCAACAGGAAGACCCGCGAGGATGCCAAGCGACCAGGGCGCATTCCCGCCGACATCCGCGACATGTTCGAACAGCAAGTCGAGCGGCTCAAGCAAGCGGCCAATGACGTCGAAAGCGCTATCACCCGAAGAAAAAACGCCAGGAAGGATCCGTGGCCCGTCACCTCCCTCATCCCGAACCTGCGCGCGGGTGCCATCCGCACACAGGCCGAAGGCATAGCGGTCTATGCGACCATGCTTAAACACCGCAAACCTCGGGAAACCTATTTCCACTGGATGCACGACAACGGGCAGGTCAAGGTCAGCAAAGACCCTCGCGGGCGCATTCGTACCCGTTATCGCGGGGACTACTTTCAGGAGTATCGGATTCTCGACAGGAACAACGCTGACAAGCCGCTGTGGGTGGCGCACTTCCACTACGACCAGCTCGGGGATGCAGATGAGCTGTACACCACCGCCCACCTGAAACCGGCCGATGCCTATCTGCAGACGCTCGATGACAAAACGCGGCAGTCACTCAGCACCTTCGATGCCGTCGACAATGCACTACGGCGCATCGTCGATCCGCAGGTACGCGATCTGTTCCTGAAATCGCAGCCGCAGGCTCAACCGAAAGACGCTTAAGGGCGCCAGACTTCACGCAGACGGGCCAGAGCCGACTCGATCGCCGGCTCCGGCACCGCCGCAAAACCCAGCACCAGACCGGCGCGCTGATCGATCAGGGTCGTCGAGTCCGGCAGCCAATACTTGCTCAGGCCGTGGACTTCCACTTCCACGCTGGCGGCCTGCTCGATCAGCTGTTGTTCGCGGGCCACGCTGTCGACCGCCACGGTGAGATGCAGTCCCGCTGACACCGCCGGCAGCTCACCCACGCCCGCCAATCCTTGCGGCCAACCGTTGATGAGGGCGTTACGCCGACTGAGGGCTGCCCGACGCATCCGCCGGATGTGCCGCTGGAAATGCCCGGCCGCCATGAATTCGGCCATCACCGCTTGAGTGCTCACTTCGGAATGCCGGACATCCACCGCGCGTCGCTGGGCAAAGGCTTCCACCAGCCCCGGCGGCAACACCAGATACCCCAGGCGCAGCGCCGGGAACGCGACCTTGCCGAAAGTGCCGACGTACAACACGCGACCCTGGCGATCGAGCGCAGCCAGCGGAGCCAGTGGCGCGCCGGTGTAGCGATATTCGCCGTCGTAGTCGTCCTCGACGATCCAGCCGCCGGTGCGCTCGGCCCAGGCCAGCAGTTCCAGACGTCGCGCCAGGCTCATCACCACACCGGTCGGGTATTGATGAGACGGCGTGACATAAGCCACCCGGCAATCTTCGGCGGCCGCCAGTGCCGCGCAGTCGATGCCCTCTTCGTCCACGGCAATACCGTGCAATCGACCGCCGGCCAAGGCGAACGCATGACCCGCTGCGCGATAGCCGGGATTCTCGATGCCCACCCCGGCGCCCGGCTCCACCAGCAACTGTGCACAAAGGCTGATGCCCTGTTGCGCGCCACTGGTGATCACAATTTGCTCAGCCGAGCACTGCAGGCCGCGCGAACTGCGCAAATAAGCGGCGATCAGACCGCGCAGGCGCGCATCGCCCGCCGGGTCGCCGTAACACAGTTGCTGCAAATCGGGTTTGCGCCAGAACGCCGCGTTCAGCTTGGCCCAGACGTCGAACGGAAACAGATCAAACGCCGGAACACCGACCCGGAATGCTCGCGGCGGACCGCTCGGTGGCGTCGGTAAATGGTTCTGCTCAAGCCGCTGCAATGCACCACTGTGGATAACTTTGCTGGATAAATACCCAGTGGAATTGACCGAAATTGTGGATAAGGTTGTGGGTAAGCCTGTTGAAAACCCTGTGGATACTTTTGTGGATAATTTTTTCGCGGGCGCCACCGATTGCGGTAACTGCGCCACATAAGTGCCGTCCCCGACCCGGCCTTCAATGAAACCTTCGGCATACAGCTGATCGTAGGCGCGCACCACGCTGTTGCGGGAAATCCCCAGCGCCGCTGCCAGATCGCGGCTGGCCGGCAGGCGCGTGCCGCTGGCCAGACGTCCGTCGAGCACCCGCAGGCGCAAGGCCTGATAGAGCTGACGGCTCAGCCCTTTGCGGCGGTCGAGCTCGATACCGGCAGGGTTGAACGGCAGTGACAGCGTGGTCGAATCGGGCATGACAATGGACCTATGAAATTGGTCATCAATGGCTCTTACAACAGACCAATAGCCTGCCTACGATGCAGCCATTCGCCAAGGAAATTATCTCCATGTACACGCCCCGCGCCTTTGCCATCGACGACTTGTCCCAACTGCACGAACTGATCCTCGCCACCCGCCTCGCCATCCTGGTGACCCACGGTGAACAAGGCTTGCAAGCCAGTCATGTGCCGGTGTTGCTGCATCGCGAACAAGGTCCGAACGGCACGCTGTACGGGCATCTGGCCAAGGCCAATCCGCAGTGGAAAGACCTGCGCGACGGCGCCGAGGCCCTGCTGATTTTCCCCGGTGCCGATGCCTACGTCAGCCCGGGCTTTTACCCGAGCAAGGCCGAGCACGGCAAAGTCGTGCCGACCTGGAACTACGTTGCCGTGCACGCCTACGGTCACGCCGAAACCTTCAGCGACGGTGGTCGCCTGCTGGACATCGTCAGCACCCTCACCAACCGCCATGAGGCCGGCCGCGCCCAGCCCTGGTCGGTTGACGATGCCCCGGCCGATTACATCGACGGCATGCTCAAGGCCATCGTCGGGTTCGCCATTCCGATCGATCGCCTCGAAGGCAAGCGCAAGCTCAGCCAGAACCGCAGCGCCGAAGACATCGCCGGCGTGCGCGAAGGCCTGGCTGCCAGCTCCGACATCAACGATCAAACCCTCGCTCACTTGATGCGTTAAGGAAATCACCATGAGTCAGATCGACATCCGTCCGGTCAGCGCCGTCGATCACGCGGCCTGGCTGCCGCTGTGGCAGGCCTACCTGCGCTTCTACAACACTGAATTGCCGGACGCCGTCAGCCAGAGCACCTGGCAGCGTTTTCTCGACCCGAACGAACCGACCCATGCCGCCCTCGCCTGGGCTGACGGCAAAGCGGTGGGCATGGTGCATTTCATCTACCATCGTTCGAACTGGAGCATCGAAAACTCCTGCTACCTGCAAGACCTGCTGGTGGAGCCGCAAACCCGTGGCACTGGCGTCGGTCGCCTGCTGATCGAACACGTCTACGCCACGGCCAAGGCCGACGGGTGCTGCAAGGTGCACTGGCTGACCCACGAAACCAACGCCACGGCGATTCAGCTCTACGAGCGCATCGCCGAGCGCCCGGGTTTCATCCAGTTTCGCAAAGCCATTTAAGGAGCCACGCGCATGACGATTTCTCTCGCTGACTGGAAAGGCGTGCCGCCACCCTCCACCACCCTGATCGAAGGCCGCTTCATCCGCCTGGAAAAACTCGACCCGGCACGCCACGGCGACGACCTGTTCAATGCCCTGCAAGGCCCCGGCGCCGACCCGAAACTCTGGGACTATTTGCCCTACGGCCCGTTTCCGGAGCGCAGCGCCTTCAATGACTGGCTAAACAATCACGCCGCCCACAGAGATCCGTATTTCTTCAGCGTCATCGACCGCGCCAGCGGCCAGGTGCAAGGCATCCTCAGCCTGATGTCGATCGTCCCGGCCCAGGGCCGCATCGAAATCGGCCACGTCACCTTCGGCGCCCCGATGCAGCGCTCGCCGAAAAGCACCGAGGCGGTCTACCTGCTGGCCAAAGAATCCTTCGCCCTCGGCTACCGCCGCCTCGAATGGAAATGCAACAACGGCAACGCCCGTTCCAAATACGCGGCCGAGCGTTTGGGCTTCAGCTTCGAAGGTGTGTTTCGCCAGCACATGGTTGTGAAAGGCCAGAACCGCGACACCGCGTGGTACTCGATTCTGGACTCGGAATGGCCGGCGATTGCGGCGGGGTTCGAGCGCTGGTTGAGCGATGAGAATCAGACGGCGGATGGGCAGGTGAAGGGGTTGGTTGAGTGCCGCGGTTGAACCAGTGAACGTAAAAGAGCGCAGCCTGTGTCATCTCGTTCAAGCGATGTCCAAGGCTGCGATTTCGACTCTTCGCCACCGTCGGATCTGCAATGAATTGCAGATGAACGTCCAAATCTGAGGCCTGAACTGCAAAAGAATGCACATAGTCCGTACATCATTCTGTAAAAACCCTCCGCTATACAGGACGCCCCGCTTATAACAAAAGGAC